>JBCCRV010000494.1:0-5923 GCA_039201085.1 Myxococcota bacterium
TGTGGAGTGGAACCGCGGGGTAAACGAGGGGGCGGAGAGGCGAACGCGACGCACGCGGCCCGTGCGCCCCCGTCATCGGGTGCCTTCTACTCTTGCGGAACCTTCCGCCGCGAGCAAGGCCGCAGGCCCTTCGGTTGACACAGCCTTTGTGCAGCGGTACTCGCGACACGTGGCGGACCGGCATCGACTCTTCCTCCGGGGGCTCTTGGGCTTCATCCTGCTGGCCTTCTCCCAGGGCTGTGGGCCCGAGTACCCGAACTGCGGCGACGACGACGATTGCCGCGACCAGGAGTATTGCGTGAACGGCCAGTGCCAGCAGTGCCGCATGGATAGCGACTGCCCTGCGGGGCAGAGCTGCAACGGCGGCCGCTGCGAGGACATCGAAGGCTACTGCTCGGCGAGCTCGCCCTGCCCCGCCGGCCAGGAATGCCAGAACAGCCGCTGCGTCGCGCAAAGCACGCAGGACCTGGACCCGATTTCGGACACCACGGACACGGGCCCGACAACGTGTTCGCTAGAGCCGATCTACTTCTCCTTCGACGCGGACGAGCTGGACCGCTCCTCGCGCGACATTCTCGCGGCTAACGTTCGCTGCATGCAGGAGCGTTCGATGCGCCGCGTGCACGTGACGGGCTTCACGGACCCGCGCGGCACGGAGGAGTACAACCTCGCCCTCGGCGACCGACGGGCTCGCGCGGTCATGGCCTACATGGAGAGCCTCGGCGCGGCGCGCGGCTCGCTCAGCGCGTCCTCGATGGGCGAAGAGATGGCCCAGGGCGAAAGCGAAGCCAGCTGGCGGCTCGACCGCAAGGTCACCTTCACGGAGCGATGATGGCCTACCGCGCAGCGCTCATGTTTGCCCTTTGCGCAGCCGTTTTTGCCGGCTGCTACTCGAAAGCCGACGGTACGCGTTTGGCCCGCCAGGCAGAGCGCCATGAGGAACGGCTCACGGCCCTCGAGCGCGGCATCGAGTCCGAACGCGCGGAGATGCAGAGCGCCCTTGCGAACGCGCAGACGAAGGTCGCCGAGCTCGAGCAAGTGCTGGAGCGAGCCACGGCAGTCGTAACGCGCAACAGCGCCGATCTGGGCACGGAGGTAACGACCCTGCGGGAGCAGCTGCAGACCCTCGAAGGGACGCTCGCCGAACTTCGCAACGACCTCACCAGCACGCAGCGGCAGATCGGCGAACAACAGCAGGCCTTCGATGAACGCTTTCAGCGCTTCGCGCGCAAGAGCGGCGTCGACATGCCCGTCGACCCCGCGGAAATCCCGGCGGACAAGGACGAACACTTCTCCGCGGCGTACCGCGCCTATCAACAAGGCGAGCACAGCCAGGCGCGTGCGCTCTTTCGCGCGTACGTGGAGCGCTACGAACGGGACGAAAACGCGGACAACGCCCTCTACTGGATCGGCAAGTCGTACTTGACGCAGAACCAGCCCGCGCGGGCCCTTACGGAGTTTCGCCGGGTGATCAGCACCTACCGCGAAGGCGACGCGATGGACGAAACGCTCTTCGACATGGGCGAGGCCTTCTTTCAGCTTCACTCCTGCAACAACGCCCGCCAGGCCTTCGAAACGCTCGTCAGCAGCTACCGACGCAGTCCCCTCGCCGGTCGCGCCCGGCAGCGCATTCGGGATATCCGTCGCGCGCCGCGAAACCAGTGCACAAGCTAAGCCGCCTTCGGGCACCAAGGGACGTCGAAGGAATACCTAGAGCGTCCGAGTGAGGGTGCTCAAGGGTTCGAAGGCGGCTTGTTGGCAAGCGGCAGATGGCAAACGGCAAACGGCAAACGGCAAACGGCAAATGGCCAACTGCCCACCGTAAACGGTACTCCGCCAACTGCCCACCGCAAACGGCACTGCGCCCACCGCAAACGGCACAATGCCAACCGCTAACCGCAAACGACACACTGCCAACCGCCAACCGCCAACGGCACACCGCAAACGGCCAACTGCAACGAGCGCCTTACTCAGCGCTCAAGCGCCGCAAATCGGCTTCAAGCCGCTCCAACTCGGCGCCGTCGTTCCGGTAGAACCCGCGAATGCGGTTTTGACCGTCGACGAGCACAAAGTGACCGCCGTGCAGAATGTCGCCATCGGCGGCGCGGTCGCCCATGCGCATGCGCATGCCCTCCTCGATGACCGAACGCATCGCGTCCGTATCGCCGGTCAGAAAGGCCCAGCGGTCGAGGTTTGCATCGTGTGAGGCCGCGTACGCGCGCAGCACTTCCGGCCGGTCGTTTTCCGGATCGACGCTGAACGATACGAACTGGGCATTCACCTCGCGGGTTCGCCGCTCGAGGTTGGCCATCTGGCTCGTAAGGGTCGGGCAGATCGACGGGCACGTCGTGAAGATGAAGTTGGCCACCCAAGGACGGCCCCGAAGATTGGCGCTGCCGAAGGACTCACCGTCCTGGCGCTCCAGGGCAAAGTCCGGGACGCCCGTTAAAACGGGGATCGGCGCATCACCGCACGCCACGATGGCGAAAGTGGCGGTGAGCGCCGCGATTCGGCGACGCAGAGCCCATCCGGTGGCAGAGCGCATGGGAAGCTCCTCAAACGCCAGCGTCGAGCATCATGACGGCCATGAGGGCGGTCAGATAGAGCAGCGAAGCGACGAACACCTGGCGCGCCCACTTTTCCAGGTCCTGGCGAAAGAACCCTTGAAGCACGAGGCCCACGAAGCCCACACCGAGGACCAGGGCCGTGGCGAGGTAGAACACGCCCGCCACCTTGAACACGTAGAGCAGGAGCGAAGCGCCGAGAAGCAGGCCTGAATAGGAAAGGGCCTGGAGCTTGGCCGCGGTCTCGCCGCGTACGGCGACAATGGTCTTGAGGCCCGCGCGGGCATATTCATGGCGTCGATAGATGGCGATCGCGATGAAGTGCGGCACCTGCCAGAAGAAGAGGATGGCAAAGAGCGTGAGTCCGGGCGCATCGATGCTGCCCGTGGCCGCCGTCCAGCCCATCAGCGGCGGCAGGGCGCCGGGGATCGAACCGACGAGGAGTGCAGAGGGCGCCCGTCGCTTGAGGGGCGTGTAAACGCAGACGTAGGAAATGAGCGCGATTGCGCCCAAAAGCCCCGTGAGCGGATTCACGTAGAGGGTCAGCGCCGGAACAGCGACGGCGCCCAGGACCACGCCAAAGGCCACGGCGACCCACGGTTCCATGCGACCGGCGGGCAGGGGGCGCGTGCTGGTGCGGCGCATGTAGCCGTCTGTGACCCGCTCGAGCCAGCAGTTGAGGCTGTTCGCCGCGATCACCACGGCAGCCGTCGTAACGAGCATGACGAGGGTCACATGCACGGGAAGCGAACCGGGCGCGAGGAACATCCCGCCAGCAGCCGTAAGCACCACCATCAGCGTGATTCGCGGCTTTGCCAACGAGGCAAAGTCGCGGAGCGCAGGTAGCGATGATGCGGTGGCTTCCATGGGATCGGAGGGGTGGCACGTGAGAGCCGGCTGTTCAAGCCAGGTTCTGGGTCCCTCAACGGACTTTTCCACCGCTCAGCGTGCGATCGGGCGGGACACCGTGTCCCAACGGCAGCGGCAGTTTAGTTCTGTAGGGCAACGGCCAGCGCGACAGCCCCAAAAATCGCGAGCGCAATGCCCAGGCCGAGCACGACGTAGGGCATTTTGGAGGGCGGTGGCTGCGGTACCGACGACACGTCGATGCGCGGTGCCGGCGCCCGTTCGGACGGCTGGGCGGGCGCCGCCTGCGGTGCCGCGGCAGGGGCGGGCTGGCTTGTCACGGGAACGCTCGGGACCGGCGCAATCGCCTGCCGCATGGCTTCCGCGAAGTCGGCGGCGGTCGCATAACGATCGTCCGCGTCCTTTTCCAGAGCGCGCATCACGGCCGCGTTGAGTGCCGGGGGCACATCGGGAACCCGCTCGTTCAAGGGGATCGGCGGAGCGTTCACATGCAGCTGAATGAATTCGATGGGCTGCTTCGCATCGAAGGGCAGCTTCCCCGAGAGAAGCTCGTACATGATCACGCCCAGCGAATAGATGTCCGAACGCGCGTCGAGCGGCTTACCGCGCGCCTGCTCGGGGCTCATGAACTCCGGCGTCCCGAAGACCATGCCCTCTCGAGTCAGGATCATCGAACCGGGCTTCATCTGCTTTTCGGTCACCTTCGCGAGACCAAAGTCGAGCACCTTCGGGTAGTCGCCGATGCCGCCCTGCACCGTGAGAAAAATGTTCTCGGGCTTCAGGTCGCGGTGAATGATGCCGGCGCGATGCGCTTCGTCGAGTGCCGAGCACACCTGGGCCATCACCTCGACGGCCCGCGTTGGCTCCATCGGGCCTTCGGCGCGCACCAGCTGCGCAAGGTTCCGGCCTTCAAGGTACTCCATGACGAAGTAGCAGGCTCCGTCGTCAAGCTGGCCGTAAAGAAACACCCGCGCCGTGTTCGGATGGGAAAGATGACTCATCGCGCGCGCTTCGCGCCGAAAGCGCGACACGAGGTCTGAACGCGACAGGTAACGCTTGTGCAGAATCTTGATCGCGACGTGGCGATTCATGTCCGGCTGCTCGGCCTTGTAGACGGCGCCCATACCGCCCGCGCCGATGCGCTTGACGATTCGGAACTGGCCTGCCACTTCCTTGCCGACGTAGTTCTCCGCCACGGCCGCACTCTACCCCAGAGATGGGGAAGGCCCGGCGAAAATCGGCGGCAGCGGGTGAAATCGACGACGGATATGCCAGGAGGGCGCCGCGGCCCGCCAAGGGAGCCGCCTCACCCCCACGCAACTCCCACGCACAGCGGGCGAAGGGCCGCCCATGCCGAAGAAATCCGTGCATCGCTCCCCCGCTCCCCGCACGCTCGCCCCGACTCGGCAGACCCTGACCAAGGGCCGCGCTCACGCCCGCCGGGGCTCGTTCGCAGAGGTGCTCCGCGCGGCCCCTCGAACCACCGCGGCGTCGACTCGGCCCTTGGGCGTTCGGGCGGCACCGCGCGCTCCGATCGGCATCGAGCATCAACTCGAACGACGGGCGTGGGATCGCCATGAAGCGCGCGGCCGAGAGCGAGCGGATGGAGACGAACGGCACGAGCACGCAATCCGCATTCGCGATGAGCGCCTCGGCTTGCTGGGACCGCCTGCACCCAGCGACGCGGAAGTCTCGCCGACGACGAGCGCGCCCGAGCGAATCGCAGCGGTCCAGGCCCTGGCCGAACGGGTGCTGAAGTCCCTTCAGCTCAGCCAAGAAGGCGGCGGCACGCTGCGCCTCGAGCTGCACGGCCGGGTCGTGCGACTCGAGCACCGACGGGGCGTGATTCGACCGACGGTGGAGGGCGAAGGCAACGAGACGGCCTTTGCTCGACGGCTCGAGCGTGAACTTCGCGCCGCCGGCGTTCGCTTCGACCGGGTCGAACTCGCGTAGCCGTCGAATCCGACGCGCCGTGCGGGCTGCGTTGGCCTAGCAGACGTCAGCGCCTAAGGACCGCCTGCAAGACGACAAAACGCGCCCCGCCTCCGCCAACGGGTGGATTACACCACCGGTGCGGCGACCGGACGGGGCTGATGCATGGGACGAGCCTGCAGCTCGAGCGCGCAAACCAAGAGCGCGATCCAAAGTGCGTCCGCAAGGGCGAGGTGAACCAACTGGAGCCAAATCGGCGCCAGCAGCCACACGTTCAAGAAGCCCAACGCCACCTGGGCGACGCAAAGAGCGATGACCGAGCTCCCCGCTCGGATCGAGTCGGCGGCAGCCCGCACACCGAACCAGAGGCAAAGGCCCGCGCCGGCGACCGCGAAGAAGGGATGAAGCACGCGAAGGCGGATGAAGATGTGGCTTTGACGATCGAAGTCCGCGGCCACGGCGGACGAGAGATCGGTCGCTGGAAAGAGCGTGTCGCCGAGGGCCGCAATAGCGCCCGTGGCCGCAACGATCAGAAGAACGCCCAAAGCGCTGATCAGCAA
>JBCCRV010000495.1:0-5919 GCA_039201085.1 Myxococcota bacterium
CCAGCTGAGGGCAAAGCCGCAGCTCGCGGCGCCCTTTCGAACGGGCACGCCAAAGTGCTCGTTGAGCTCGCGGATCGCCGGTGGCGAGTGACTGACCCACACGGCTTCGGGGCGAACCGGACCGGTCGCTGCGCGCTCGAAGGCGTTGAGAATGTAGGCAACGGTGAACTCATTGAGTACCGGTCCGAGGCCCTCGCGGCTTCCCAGCACATGGTAGTGAAGTTCGCAGCGCTCCTCGCCGACGACCTCAAAGCGCCCGATAGGGTTGATCAGCGGTCCGAAACGGGTGAGGGCTCGCAGCCCTTCCTCAATCGTCTCGGACGAGCGGCCGATAAGTTCGGCCATGCCGTAGGTCCCGTCGCTCGCGGCTGCCGCCAAGGCCACCCCAAAGGACGCCGGCCCGCGGAGGACCTGCGCTTCGTCGAGCAGGGCGCGAACGCGCGACAGGGGCACGGAGCAGGGCCCCTCGGCGGCGGACTCGGGCAGACCCTTCTTTTTGAGCAGCCGCTTCGCGGCCTCGGGGTCGAGGCCAAGCATGCGCAACACGAGGGGCGTGAGGCGAAAGTGAAAGAGCGGTTCCCCCTTGGCCATGGGCAGGGACTATACGCAAAAGCGACGCATTTGGGGACAGACACGACACTTCGGGCACGAAAGGGGGGTTTGGTGCGTGGCCGTTGGCCGTTTGGCGGTTGGCTTACGGCTGCGCTTGTCAGCGGAGAGGCGAGCGCGGGGAGCCGGGGCGCGGGGCGCGGGGCTGCCGCGACCTGGCCTACGGACCTCAGCCGCTTGACGCTAGCGCGGAGCGCCGTCAGCTACCCGCCGTGCCGTCCGACTTGCCGGTGGGTGAAGTGCTCTCGTTGCTCACGGCATGCTGCTTTGCCCTGAGCGTGCTCTTCTTCTCGCGCGCCGGCGAGCGCATTGGTTCGCTGAACCTGAATCCGATCCGGCTCGCTATAGGGCTCGCGTTTCTTTCCGCCTACGGCACGTTTGCTCGCGGCCGACCGCTGCCGACGGACGCGAGCGCCGACGCGTGGGGCTGGCTTTCGCTCTCGGGTCTCGTCGGGCTCTTCGCCGGGGACCTCTTCCTCTTTCGTGCGCTCATCGACGTGGGTCCACGGCTTTCGGCGCTGCTGATGTCGTTGGCGCCGCCGATCACGGCGCTCGTCGGCTATGCCTTTCTCGATGAACGACTGTCGTCCAACGCGCTCTTGGGCATCGGGCTCACGGTGGTCGGCGTGTGTATGGCGGTGCTCGACCGACCCGCGAAGCCGCCCGCGGAACTGGCGCCGGGCAGCCTGAGACGACACCGGGGACGTGGCGTGCTCTTTGGCTTCCTGGGCGCCGTTGGCCAGGCCGTCGGCCTGGTGCTCAGTAAGCGCGGTATGGGCAGCTACGACGCCTTTGCCAGCACGCAGGTGCGCGTGATCGCCGCTCTCGGCGCTTTCGCTGTCTTGCTCGGGCTGTCGGGGCGGGCGAAGGGCCTGGTGCGAGCCCTCCAGGATCGGCGAGCCATGGTGTGGGCAACGGCAGGTGCTTTCGTTGGCCCGTTTCTAGGCGTTGGGATGTCGCTGCTCGCTGTGCAGTACGTCGAAACGGGCATCGCGGCTAGCCTCATCGCCACGACGCCGATCCTGGTCATTCCCTTCGCGTGGTACGCCGGCGATCGCCCCTCAATGCTCAGCGTGGTGGGCACCTTCGTTGCGGTATACGGCGTCACCCGTCTGTTCACCGACTAGCGAGCAACGGATACCGATGCCACTGGCCCCTACCCTTTCCACGAGCCGTAGGTTCGACCCGTGGCCCGGGTCTTACCCATGTTCCCGGTCTGTTTCGTTACCCATGTCCCCGGTCCGCACCAACTGCCAAAACCTAACGGCAAACTGTGCGGCAAACCGCAAACCGCAAACCGCGCCTCACTCGCGTCACGCGCCAAGCGCGAGCACCTGGGCCGCGCCGAACCGCGTGTGTTCATTTCGCCGTAGGAGACCGGCGACGAGTTCATCGAGGTCCGCACTCACTTCCGGGCAGTATTCCCGGACGCGGGGCGCCGAGACGCTTTGCTTTCGCACGAGTGCCTCCGGGCCGCCTCCTTCGAAGGGCAGTCCGCCCGTCAGAAGCAGGAAGACGAGCACACCGAGCGAATACCAATCGGCGGCGGCAGTCGGCGCTCGGGTGGCCAGTTCGGGCGCGAGGTACGCCGCCGAGCCCACGGCGAGATCGGGCAGAGTGTTGCCAAGCGGACGCGCCAAGCCAAAGTCGGCGAGGCGAAGGTCGTGGCCGTTCACCAAAACGTTGTCCGGCGCGACGTCCAAGTGCACCCACCCGGCCTGGTGCACGCCGTGGAGGCTGGTCGCCAGCGGATCCAGCAATCGGCGTAGGCGGCTCTCGGCAACTTCGCCACAGTGCACGTACGACGAGCGACCGAGCGGTGCCATCACGTAACCAAAGGCCATGGGCAGGTTCCGCTGCACGTCCGCTTTCGGCGCCGGTGGACGCAGCGCCCGATCGATCGCTTCGCCCGCGAAGTACTCAAATCGAAGCGCGGCGAACTCCTCGCCCAGTTCGATTCGCTCCTTTGCCGTAAGCAGGCCTCTGGAGCAGAGCGCCTGACCGGCCCGCCATTCAGCCTCCAAATCCGGTGCACGGCCCACCTTGAGGGCCGACGCGCGGCTCCTTGCGACGACTCCGTGGGCGCCGCGACCGATCCACGCGTCCACCGGATGGCCAACGCGGGCGAGGCGCGTCTCGAGCTCGCTTCGCGACGGGAGGATCACTCGCTCCGAAAGAACGCCGTGCGGTAGTAGCGAAGCTCCTGCACGGACTCGCGAATATCGTCCAGGGCTCGGTGGCTACCGACCTTGGCGGGGCGCTTTCCGTAAGCCGCCGGATACCAGCGGCGACCGAGCTCCTTCACCGTCGATACGTCGATGTGCCGGTAGTGCAGAAAGGCGTCGAGTCCCTTCATGTACCGACTAATGAAGCGCCGGTCCTGGTGTACGGAGTTGCCACAAAGGGGGGCCGCCCCGTCCGCGCAATGGGCGCGCAGGAACTCAAGCGTTTGCGCTTCGGCTTCTGATTCCGTGATCGTCGACGCACGGACGCGTTCCGTAAGGCCGGATTCGCCGTGGTGTTTCGTGTTCCACGCGTCCATGGCGTCCAGACGTTCGTCCGGCTGACATACGACGAGCTCCGGCCCCTCGGCGACGATGTTGAGCTCACCGTCCGTCACCAGGCTGGCGATTTCCAGAATCCGGTCCGCGTCGGGGTCGAGACCCGTCATCTCCATGTCGATCCAAACCAGTCGATCCGCCATCTCGTGTTGCTAGCAGCCCCACGCGTGAGACGACAGCGTTTTTCCGCGGCCCGAGTCCTCTCTGCCCCGCGGCAAAAGGTACGGAAGTGTTGCCCACGCTGGGCGGATGGGCGACGCTTTGGGCGTGTCGGACAAAGAGCAAGATATCGCCATCCTTCGCCGCCTCGCGCGCGGCGAACAGGCGGCCTTGGGCGAGCTCTACGACATTCACGCACCCCGCCTCACGGCCATCGCGATTCGCCTCCTCGGCTCCGAATCGGAGGCCGAGGATGTGCTGCACGACGTATTCGTCGAAGTATGGAAACGTGCAGGTGATTACGATCCAGAGCGCGGCACGGTCCGTACCTGGATCGCGATGCGACTCCGATCCCGCTGCTTGGACCGACTGCGGTCCCCTTCTCGAAGGGGACAGCTGCTCGAAGAGCAACACATGGGGTCCGGCGAAATGCGCCTCGACCTCGACGGGCCACGGCTGCAGCAGGCCCTTTCAGCGCTTCCTTCGCCGCAGCGAGACGTCCTATGTATGGCCTACTTCGACGGGCTGAGTGGCCCCGAGATAAGCGAAGCCCTTTCGATTCCCCTCGGCACGGTGAAATCCCGGATCGCAGCCGGCCTCGAGAAACTGCGCAGTGCCTTGGCGCCGCGCCACGCGGAGTCCGCCCGATGAGCGATCCACTCCGAGACGCGCTGCGCAACGGCGGTGAGCTGGAGCTGCCGAACGTCGCTCCGGCGGCGCCTCCCAAGGGTCTGCGCAACCGCCTACTCGATGCCGCGACGCTGGAAGGCCGCTTCGACCGTTTCGTCACGGAGCTGGCCGCCATGCTCGACCTAAGCGAGCTCAAGGCGCGCACGCTCCTCAACCACATCGACGCGCCTGGCTCGTTTGCCGCGGAGCTGCCGGGAACGGAATTCTTTTGGCTTCCCGGTGGGCCAAAGACCGAAGGCGCCGTTCGAGGCTTTGTCCGCGTTCAAGTCGGCGCGGAACTTCCGCCGCACAGCCACCTGGGTCACGAAACGGTAATGATCCTCCAGGGCATCTACGTAGACGCCGTCACCGGCGAACGCTTTGCGCCCGGCCAGAGCTTCGAGGGCCAGGCCGAAGACGTGCATCAGTTTCGTGTCGCCGGAGGGGGTACGGACCTGCTACTCGCGACGGTTGTGCACGGGGGCTACACCATCGGCGACATGGTCATCGGTCCGCGCCCGTACACCGGTCCCGAACTCCCCGAAGACTGACCGTTTGGAGCGGGCTTGGAAAAGGAGCTTAGGGTCGAGCGCTGCATGACGCCGCCTTGCGCACACGCCCGGGGCTCGCTAGTTCGAGGGCGTATGCGTCTGCTTGCGATTCTCTTCTCTCTGGCGGCCCTCGGCTGCGGCAACGATGTCAACCGTATCGACGGCGAAGGCTGCCAGCCCGCCTGCACCGTTCAGATGATCGAAGGCGACGATGTGGTGACCTCGGTTTGCCTCGACGAGGACGAGCGGTCGACGCCGTGCTCGGAGACGGGCCAGATCACGCCGGTATGTGCCGGCGGCCGGGTCACCTGTGACACCGAATCCGGGCTGCCGGAGTGTGAAGGCGCCATCGAGGCCAATCGCCAGCCCTTCTGCGCTCGCTGAAGACCGCTGCCTTGTGGATGAATGTCCACGCGCCGCGGGCGTCCGTCGCCAAGCGACCCCTTTTGTTGGGATCGCTTTGCCGAAGGACCTAGTATGCGGCCCATGACCCGAATTTCCCTTTGCATCTGCCTTGCGCTGGCGTGGACCGCCTCCGCAGAAGCGCAGGACACGGTGTTTGTTGAGGCGCAGCCAGCAGCCCAACCCCAGACTCAAACGGTCGAGCCCCGGCGCGGCGCACGGCAGGGAAGCGTCTACCTCAGCAGCCCGATTTTTCTAACGGACGGCGGAGTCGTGAACCCGGCCGTGAGCATCCGGCCAAATGAGCCATGGGACCCCTCCGGCGGTATTGGCATCGGCGGTCGCTTCGGTTGGGAGTTCGGCATGCTCGTCCCGGAGGTTCACCTCGGCATCGAAACGAACTTCTCCGGGTCGGCCGACATCAGCCGAATCACGCACGTGTACCTCAGCCTCGGCGCACGCCTTCAGTTCCTCAACGCATCCCGCTTTATCCCGTTCGTATCGGCGGCGTTCCAAGGCAACTTTTGGGAGGGCTTTTCCGAAGCCGACTTTCCCATCGACAGCAGCTTTACCTTCAGCCCGGCGCTCATTGCGGGCGGCGGTGTCGCCATTGAGGTGACGCGATCGCTCGGACTTGAGGCCAGCGTCAACGTGATGGCCGACTTCGACGTCGACGACGTGTTCAGCTCCACCCAAGTGCTGCTGATTCCCCGCGTGGGCGGAACGGTCTACTTCTGAGCGAGCGATTAGAGCCCATCCAAGAATCGCCGGGGCCAGGTTCTTGAGCAGGTTGGGCGGAACTCAGCGTTCGCGAACCGGTCAGGGCGTGTCTTCAAACTCGCGCGTGCGGATTCGTGGTCCGCTCGTCGGCGAGTTTGCGTCTGTGAGGCGAAGGAATCCCCGGCGGATTTCAAGCCGAAGAGACGGCGAAATCGACGATGAGCGGGGCGTGAAGGCGCGTGCGCGAG
>JBCCRV010000496.1:0-5910 GCA_039201085.1 Myxococcota bacterium
CGTTCGGCTGCGTGCGTTGTGCGTTCGGCTGCGTGCGTCGTGCATCGGGCGCCGAGCGTTGTGCGTCCCGCGCTCCGCTGCGTGCGTTGTGCGTCCGGCGTTGAGCGTTCGGCGTCCGTCGCTTCCCGCTCCGTTGACCGCACTGGGTCTAAGGCGGGCTGAGGGCCTCCCAATCGGGCACGCCCGCTGCGCCCGGGCTCAGGGGCGGAACACCTGCACCCGCGTCGGGCGCGTACCAGTAGAGCGTCGCCTCGAAGACGACCTCGGCGGCGGGCGTCCAGTGCCAGAGCTCGAGGTCGAAGACGAAGCGTGACCGGAAGGGAATGTCGTCGAGCACGTGAAAGCGGTGGTTCACGATCAAGCCCGACGAAAGCGGCGCGCCGGAAACGGGCTGACCGTGGTAGGGCCGGGAGAAGGTGGTCGGGTCGATAAACGCGTAGCCAAAGTAGTCTTCCGTACCGGTTCCCGGGAAGGACGGGGCATCGATGCGGTCGTCGTCCACGTAGATGCGCTCGTCTCCTTCACCCCACCAGATGTCGACAGGGTTGGCGACCACGAGGCTGCAGCCGATGTAGACGCCGCTTCCTTCGAGGTGAAGCAAGGGCAGGTCCTGCCGCGCGGCTTCCATCGGGCCAAAGGCCGCGAAGCCTGCGTGAAAGTAGCGGCCGCTTTCGCCGAAGGCGCGGGCTTCATGGGCCACGCGCAGCTGAGGATCCGCGTCGAGCACATCAGCGCCCTCGAGAGCGATCCGCGCCTCCGAGCGAAAGCCCATGGGGAACCACGCCGTGAGCGTGTGACCCTGTACCTCCGTGAGCGACGAGCGGTGATCGTGCAGGCCAGCGCCGCTTCCGAAGAAGTCCGAGAGCGGCGCGCGCACCGTTTCCGTTCCGTCAAAGGCCATCGTCAGCACGGCGTGACGCAGCTGCGTAGCTGTGGCGCCTTCGGGCACGTCGATCTGAAGCGCCGTGATCAATCCGCCGCCTTCCTCCGCGATGCGCACTTCCTCCCGTAGCGATCCGCTCGTGGTCCAGGTGCTCGGGGCTTCCGGCAGCATCGCGCGGCCGGCTTCGGCGATCGCGCTGGACGCTGCTGCGAGCGACTCAGCGCTCAGCGACGCCACCGCCTGGCGCGCGTACGTTCGGTAGCCCACGTGGTAGTAGAGCAGCTCTTCCGGTGGAACGGCGGGCTCGCGCTGGTAGCCGAGGTCGGACGTGATGAGCACCGACTCGGCGAAGGGAATGGGAAAGTAGAAGTTGTAGCCGCGTGCGGAAACGTAGGCGAAGGGATCTTCGAAGGGGGCGACGTCGCCGCCGAGGAGCGCCGCCATGTCCGCTTCGATGAGCGGCTCGTCGGCTCCGTCGAGGTAGATGCGAATCGTACCGATCGGATTGGCGGACCAGATGCGCTGCACTACGCCGGGGCCGTTGGCCCGCAGCATCACCGCTTCGCGCCGGCCGTCGCGCTCCACGAAACCGTGAAAGTAACCCCGGTCGACGTTCGTCCACCAGCGCTCCGAGCTCGGGTCGCTGCCGCCTGGCTCTTGGCTTGAGCTCTGCAGCGATCGGTACGGAAGCTCGGTGTTGACCCAGCGATCGCTCGGCGCCATTTCCGAGAGGAACGACTCGAGCGTTAGCGGCGGCCCGCTTGCCGGTGGCGTGTCTTCGGCGCACCCAGCGGCGAGGTGGGCGAGGGCGAACCAACAGAGTGGCGCAGACAGCTTTAGGGCATGCACGCCTCTGTGATGACACGGCAGCGATGCCGTTGCACGGTTGATGCAACTGGGCGCGAAATCCAGCGCGCCCCGAATGGGTGAACGTGCCAATGGTTCATTTCTTGGAAATCGTGGCAAAGCGCACCTAAGCCTGCACCATGCCCGCTATGCCGGAAGAGCGCCCCGTCGTCGCCGTCGCTGGAGCGACGGGCTTTGTGGGCAAGTCCCTTCTCCAGGCGTTGCAGACGAAGTACCGCGTCGTGGGGTTGACGCGATCGCCCACTCGGGCGGCCAATAAGGACGATTCTGGCGTCGAATGGCGGCACTGCGACCTCTTTTCGATCGCTCAGGTCGAGTCGGCCCTTCGCGATGTCGATTATGCGATTTACCTCGTGCACTCGATGCTTCCCAACGCGCGGCTCCAGCAGGCGTCCTTTCTCGATCTGGACGTGCTCCTTGCCGACAACTTTGCCCGGGCCGCCGAAACGAACGGTGTGAAGCAGATCCTCTATCTCGGCGGCATTCGGCCGGAGGGAAAGAAGCTCAGCCGTCATCTGCGAAGCCGGCTTGAGACCGAAGCCGTGCTTTCTGCTCGCAGCGTGCCGACGACGGCTCTTCGCGCCGGGCTCATCGTGGGGCCCGGCGGTTCTTCGATGCGCATGATGGTGAACCTCGTGCGTCGTCTGCCCGTGATGATCCTTCCAAGCTGGACGGCATCCAAGTCGGCGCCCATCGGCATCGAAGACGTGGTGCGCGCCATCCTGCGCTGCATTGGAAACCCGGACACCTACAACCAGCACTTCGACCTCGGCGGGCCCGAGGCGATGAGCTACCGGGACATGATGCAGCGAACGGCTGAGGTGCTCGGCGTGCGCCGACCGATGCTCAACACGCCGTTCTTTTCGCCCCGTCTCTCCACGGTGTGGGTAGCGACCTGCGCAACCACGCCGCGCGCGTTGGTCGGACCGCTCGTAGAAAGCCTGGAGCATTCAATGCTCCCAAAGCCCAACTGGCTCA
Source organism: Myxococcota bacterium (assembly GCA_039201085.1). GTDB lineage: Bacteria > Myxococcota_A > Polyangia > Polyangiales > Houyiibacteriaceae > JBCCRV01. Next base: position 2,729 of record JBCCRV010000496.1, read on the forward strand.
ACAGCTGGCTCTTGGAGACGGACCCGCGCACCTTCGAGGATGCGCTCCGGAACTCCGTTCGTCCGGACGGTCGTCCCGTCGCGAACCCACGTTCAAAGTTGGTGAAGCGCGACACGAAGTACATCCGCAAAGCGGCGACGGTGCGCAGCGTGCAGCGCCTACCGCTTCCCGAAGGCACCGGCGCCGCATGGGCGACGGACGAGTACATTCGCTGGTTGCCGCGCTTTCTCTGGCCGCTCCTTAATGTGGTCGTCGAAGGGTCCCTCGTCGAGTTTCGCGTGGCCCGTACGGTGCTCCTTCAGCTTCGCTACCGCCGCGATCTTTCAGGCCGCGACCGGCAGTTCCTGGAGATCACCGGCGGCGTCCTTGCGAAGATCGGCGACAGCCATCAAGGGCGCCTCGAGTTTCGCGAGGTCAACGGCGGGCGCGCGCTCTTTGCGGCGATCCATGATTTTCAGCCGCGCCTTCCTTGGTACCTCTACAACGCCACGCAGGCGTTGGTGCACCTCTTCATAATGAAAGCCTTTGGCTACCACCTCGCGCGCGTCGGCGGCCCCGGCTCCACGAAGCCGCTCCTGCCTCGAAGCGTGAGCATCTCGCCGCCCGCACCGGAAGCCATGCCCCGGCGCGAGCGTGCGCGTCAGGCCCTCGAGCTCTAGCTCTGGCGCCCATCCCAAAACTCGTGGTCGGTCATTCGGACCTGCGCGAACGTGGACGGGTGCGAGTAAACGAGCGCCGCGTCTACCTTCGGGCTTTTGCGTTCCGCTGAGGGCGCCCTTGCCGTAGCTTGGGCCCATGGGAGGCCAGCGTTGAACACGGGCGCACGTTTGGCGCCGGTCTTGTTGGTGAACTTCATTGGCACGCTGGGGTTCACCATCGTGCTTCCCTTCTTGGTCTTTCTGGTGAACGACCTGGGAGGCAACGCCGTGATCTACGGCGCCGTTGGCGCGTGCTACTCGGCCTTTCAGTTCGTGGGCGCTCCCATACTCGGCCGCTGGTCCGACCGCTTTGGTCGCCGCCGCATTCTGCTGCTGAGTCAGGCGGGAACGCTGCTTGCCTGGGTGCTATTCGGCGTGGCGCTTCTCCTGCCGCGCATACCCCTCGTCGCGCAAGAAGACGGCCTCTTGGGTACCTTTACGTTGACCCTTCCGCTGGCCGTGATCTTTGTTGCGCGGGCCATCGACGGCCTCACGGGCGGGAACATTTCCGTCGCAAACGCCTACGTCGCCGATATCTCGACGGACGAGGACCGCGACGTGAACTTCGGGCGCATGGGCGTCGCGGCAAATCTGGGCATGGTGCTGGGCCCTGCCATCGCCAGCTTGATCGGGCTTACGCCCTACGCGATCTCCGGTCCCATCGCGGCGTCGGCGCTCGTGAGCGTGCTGGCGCTGGTGGTGATCGCATTTCGTCTACCGGAGTCGAAGCGAAAGCCTAAGACGGCGACCCTGCGCACGGGCAGCGCGTCGCTCGGTCATGAGCCACGCGACTGCGCGAAGGCCGCGAAGCGATCGGCCCTCGAACTTCCCGGCGTTCGCCCGTGGATCACCACCTACTTCCTGATCTTCTTGGCCTTCAACCTCTTCTATGCGGCCTTTCCGATGCATGCCGCCGTCGGTCTCGAATGGAGCGTGAGTGAAACGGGCGTGTTCTTCAGCGGTCTCAGCATCGTGCTTGTCATCGTCGAGGGTCCTGTTCTCAGCTGGCTCACGAAGCGCACGCGGGCGCGCACCCGCATCGCCGGGGGTTTGGCGCTGCTTGTCGCTTCGCTGGGTCTCTTTGCCGTGTCGAGCAGCGCCGCGGCGTACGCCGGCGCCGTGCTCTATGCCTGCGGTAACGGAATCATGTGGCCCACGCTGGTCGCGCGGATCGCCAAGGTCGGCGGCAGCGAACACCAAGGCGCGGTGCAGGGGGCGGCCGGAAGCGCTGGAAGCGCCGCCAGCGTGTTAGGCCTGCTCGTTGGCGGCGGGCTCTACGCGCTTTTCGGCGCCGGCAGTTTCTTCGTCGCCGGGGCTACCATGGGGCTTGGCTGGTTGAGCACGCGGTTTTTGCCCGACCTCGACGAAGCGCTTCCGGAGGCGGGCTAGGGCCCGTCTTCCACATCCGAAAAACGCTCGCGGCCTCTTGCGCGCCGCTGCGGCTGACTTATCTATTTGAAGGTGAATTTCATTATCAATAAGTTCCTCAAGAGTTCGTCCACGCGGTCGTCGTCTCGATTTCACGCCCACCGCGTTTGTCGGCTTTCTCCTCAGCTCGTGGAGGTCATCGCGACGGGAGACGGCCGCACGATGAACTTCGAACCCGGCGACAAGATCAAGGTCGATGTCGGTTCCGCCATGCGCAGCTACACGCCGGCGCAGCTGAGTTCGAGCCTGCTTCGTTTTGTCGGCGTGTTGCATGGTCAGGGCCCTGGATCCGCTTGGCTCGACGGGCTCGAACCGGGCGATCCCGTCTCCTTCTTTGGTCCGGCGCGAAGTCTGCGCCGCGTCGAGGGGGCGCTCGACTGGGCGGCCTTTGTGGGCGACGAGACAACGATAGGTGCCGCCGAAGCGCTGCTTGGCGCGCTTTCGCCCGGCGTAAAACGCTTCGGCGCACTCGAGGTGCATCCGGAGTCCGTCGATGCAGTTGCCGCTCGCTCGCTCGGCACCGCCACCCTTCCTCGGGAGGAGCGCGGCGCGGCGATGCTGCGCTGGGCCGAAGCGATGCCCATCCCTTTGGGCGAGGGCGTGGTGTGGCTTTCCGGTGAGGCTTCGTCCCTCGTGCCCGTCAAGCGCGCACTGCTTGAGCGCGGTCTGCCGCGCCGCATGCTTCGGGTGAAGCCCTATTGGAGCGTGAAGGGCAAGGCCCACCGAAAGGCGCTCGAACGAGGAGCCCTGCGGTGATTGGACCCCATGAAACGCCTCGGCTGGCCATCGCGCATGGACCTTCCAGTCGAGCGACGTGCTGGGTCGGTCATTCAGCTGCGTGCGTGTAGCGTGGCTGCGACAGACGACCGCCGGCGAAGATCGACGGCACATCGTCATGTGCTTTAGGCTAGCCGTATGCGCACTGGCTCCTTGGTTTTGATCGTCCTAACGCTGGCCTGTTCGCCTTCCGGTTCGGATTCGGACGATGGCAGCGTGGGCGATCAGCGCATCGACGCTCGTTCGGATGGAGCTGCGGACAGCGGGGAAGATGCGGAC
>JBCCRV010000497.1:0-5892 GCA_039201085.1 Myxococcota bacterium
GGCGCTTCGACCGCGGGCTGGTTGGACGGGGGAGCGGTGGGTTCCGGGGGTCGCCTAAGGCGAATCGACTCGCCGGCGCCCAAGCGGCGCACGCCCTCGTCCATCCACGCGCTTCGCACCAGAACGACGCCTTCCCTCACGCGAACGATGAGTTCGTTCGGTGTGCGGTGCAGCGAGAACTGCGTGCCCACCACTTCGACCGTTGCAAACTCGCATTCGATCACCCAGCGGCGCTCGCCCCCGGGTGTCACCGAAAAGTCCGCCCTGCCCTCGCGCAGCGCAAACGTGATCATCGACGAGCTGTTGGCCAGCACCTCGAGGCGCCCCTCAGCGCTAACCGTCGAACCGTCGATGAATCGCAGCGCATCCCCGGAACGAAGGGCGGGGCCGAGGTCGCCTCCCGCCACCAGCGCGAGCGGCCCGGACGTCCCCGCATCGGTCGCGGGATCAGAAACGACAAGCCACGCCGCAAGCGCCGCGGCGAGCCCGGCAGCTGCAAAGGCCCATGCAGGTGCGCGACGACGGCGCCGTTTCTCGTCGATGCCCTTCCAAACCCGCGTGAGCGAAGGCTCCCCCACCCCCGTGTCGAGTAGCTCTTTGATCGGCTCGCTCATGGCCCGCGCTCCGCTCCTAGGGTGCGCTGAACCCTTTCATCGGCCCGGCGAATGCGGCGCTTGGCCGTCGCAAGGCTGCAGCCAGACACGGCAGCAACTTGCTCTAACTGCATGCCTTCCACGTGCCGCAGCATCCACGCGCTTCGATCCTCCGCGGCCAGCGAGCGCAGGGCCGCGTCCAGCTCCGCCAAGCGAGCGCGGGTCTCGGCGTCGGCCCGCGGGTCCGCCAGCGATTCGAGGCCGCCGAGCTCATCGGCGCCGCGAAAGCCCAGCGTGCGACGAAGCTTCGTACGCCTCCAGCGTCGGTGCACGAGCCGCACAGTGATGCGGGCCACCCAAGCGCCGAAGGCTTTGGGCTCCTGAAGCCGGTGCAGGTCGTCGAAGGCCGAAACGAAGGCATCCTGCACGACGTCTTCGGCTTCCTCGAGCGAACCGAGCAGACGGGTCGCGAGGTTGAGCAGACGCCTCGCGTGGCGCCGGTAGAGCGCTTCGAAGGACCAGTGGTCGCCGTCGAGCGCACGCATGACGAGTGTCTCATCCGCCGGCGCCGCGCCGATAGGCACCACGGGCGCGAGGGCGCGCGAATGCGAAATCGTCGATATGAGGGCCCCAAGCGCGAACACGTCGATGCATGGGACCATGGGTCGGCCGTTTCGGCTCACGAAAAATGACGAAAAAGAAAAACACCGAAAACGAAAGAAATGTTGAGCCGCTTTTGGCGCGCTGTGGTCCGGGAAGGCAGCCCTGAAAGGAATCACCGTGTCGAAACGACTTCTCATACCGTGCTTTTTGCTCTCTTTCGCTGCGTGCGGCGAATCATCCGTACTCACATCCCTCGACGGCGGCGCGGATATGTCATCGGTCGTGGATGCATCAACCGGCGTCTGCTTCGGGCGCCCTGCCGGGACGATTTGCCGTTCTTCGGTAGGTGCGTGCGACGCCCCGGAGGTATGCGATGGTGTGAGCACCGAATGCCCCGCGAACGGATACGTCGCGGCCGGAACTGCGTGCGAAACCGGTTTCTGCACCGGCCGGGACCCGCTCTGTCCAGTCACGTGCACGGAGAGCGCGAGCTGCAATGTCCCGAACGTCTGCGAGGTTGGCCTCGTCGATTGCTCGACGGGCAGACCGGTTTGCGTGTCCGCCGGTCTGCAGCCCGAGGGAGCGCCGTGCGGCACTCCCGTTATCGGCCCCTGGTCCGCATGCGAGTTCGCCTCCGAATGCGCCGAAGCAGGCCTTCGAACGCGCGAGGTGAGCAGTCCAACCTGCGACCTTGACGGCACGTGCGGCGAAGGCATCGGCCAGGAGAGTGAAGCCTGCTTCCGCGACACGGACGGCGCCGCGTGCGCCGGCGGCCCCGGATGCGTCGCCGGCGTTTGCGGCGGGTCCGAAGGGGTCTGCGCCGGCCAACCCTCCGGCACGGTCTGTCGCCCCGCCGCCGGTCCCTGCGACCAGCCAGAAAGCTGCGATGGGGTGAGCGCCACCTGCCCGCCGGATGGCTTTTTGCCTGCCACGACCGCTTGCCGAGCGGCCGCTAGCGAGTGCGATGCGGCGGAGTTCTGCACGGGAGCGAACCCCGCATGCCCGGCGGATGAGGCACAGCCCTTTGGTACGCCCTGTTCGAGGGGCTTTTGCGACGGCCTGAGCTGCGTATCTACCTGTGAATCCGATGCGCCCTGCAGCCTGGGCGACCCGTGCATCGTCGGTGCCATCGACTGCGCGGGTGGCGTGCCAACCTGCACCGCTACCGGCGACTTGGCTCCCGACGGCACGTCCTGCGGCACGCCGATCATCGGCGAGTGGAGCGCGTGCGTCTACGAAAGCGACTGTGGCGAAACGGGGATGAGGGAGCGAATGGTGGGCACGCCCATGTGCAACTCGGGCGCTTGCACCGAAACGAGCACCATCGAGACGGACTCGTCGGCCTGCCTCCGGGATACGGAAGGACAAGCCTGCGACAGCGGCCCAAACTGCATCGCGGGAACGTGCGGCGGGCGCACCCCAGGGCCTTGCACCGGCCAACCCCCGGGAACGGTTTGCCGTGCTTCCACCGGCGTGTGCGACGTGGCCGAAGCCTGCGACGGCGCGAGCGACGCGTGCCCCCCAGATGACTTTCGCTCCAGCGAGACTATTTGCCGGTCGTCGGCGGGCGAGTGCGACGTGCAAGAAACCTGCACCGGCGATAGCGCAGCCTGCCCGACGGACGGTCTCGCCCCCCGCGGAACGCCTTGTCGCGGCGGCATGTGCACGGGCAGCTCCATAAGCTGCAACGGTTCGTAGCGGCCCGGCCGGAAGCGGCAACGCCACAACGAAAAAGGGCCAAGGCTTTCGCCTCGGCCCTTTTTTTCGTTGAGTGAGCGCCGCGCTCCCTAGCCGAGCAGGCTCTTCATCGTCGTGCCCATGTCCGATGGCGTCGGTGCGACCTTCACACCGGCGGCCTCGAGGGCTTCGATCTTGGCGGCGGCCGTTCCGCTGCCGCCGCTGATGATCGCACCGGCGTGACCCATGCGCTTACCGGGAGGCGCCGTCACACCGGCGATGAAGCCGGCGACGGGCTTGGTGAAGTTCTCTTTGATCCACGCGGCGGCCTGCTCTTCGGCGTTGCCACCGATTTCGCCGATGAGGATCACCCCGTGCGTGTCGTCGTCCGTTTGAAAGAGCTCGAGCACGTCGATGAAGCTCGTGCCGTTGATCGGGTCGCCGCCGATGCCCACGGCCGTGCTCTGGCCGATGCCGAGGGCCGTCAGCTGACCGACGGCCTCGTAGGTGAGCGTACCGGACTTGCTGACGACGCCGATGTTGCCCTTGAGGTGAATGTGGCCGGGCATGATGCCGATCTTGCAGCCCTTGCCGCTTTCGTCCTTGGGCGTGATGACACCCGGGCAGTTCGGGCCGATGACGCGCGTCTTGGCGCCGCTGTCGAGCACGCGGCGAACCTTGAGCATGTCCATCACGGGAATGCCCTCGGTGATGACCACCGCCAGGTCGAGTTCCGCGTCGACGGCTTCGAGAATCGCGTCTGCCGCAAAGGGCGGCGGCACAAAGATCACGGACGCATTCGCGCCGGTGGCTTCCTTCGCTTCGCGAACGGTGTTGTAGACGGTGCAGCTTCCTTCGCCGTCTGGGTTGTTCCAGGTTTCACCGCCGCGGCCCGGCGTGACGCCGGCGACGATGTTGGTGCCGTAGTTCATGCACTGGCCGGCGTGAAACGTACCGGCCGAACCGGTCAGGCCTTGGACGATGAGCTTCGTGTCGTTGTTGACGAGAATGGACATCAGGCGGCTCCTGCAAGTTCGACGATCTTCTTTGCGCCTTCGGCCATCGTGTCCGCGGGCGTGATGTTGAGGTCGCTCTCGGCAAGAAGCTTCTTGCCGAGCTCGACGTTCGTTCCGGCGAGGCGCACCACGAGGGGCACCTTGAGGCCGAGTTCCTTGGTGGCGGCAATGACGCCTTCGGCGATGATGTCGCACTTCATGATGCCGCCGAAGATGTTCACGAAGATGCCCTTAACGCTCTCGCTTTGAAGGATGATTCGAAACGCCGTCGTGACCGCTTCCTTGGTGGCGCCGCCGCCCACGTCGAGAAAGTTGGCGGGCTGGCCGCCGAAGTGCTGAATCGTGTCCATCGTGGACATGGCCAGGCCCGCGCCGTTGACGAGGCAGCCGATATTGCCATCGAGCTGAATGAAGCTTAGACCGGCGTTGCTCGCTTCGATCTCCGTCTCAGCTTCTTCCGAAAGGTCGCGGAGCTCGGCCCATTCCTTGTGGCGGAAGCTGCCGTTGCCGTCGAAGTTCACCTTCGCGTCGAGGGCGATGACGCTTTGATCTTCGGTCACGACGAGCGGGTTGATCTCGGCGATGGAGCAGTCTTCGGCGATGAAGAGGCGCGTGAGGTTGCCGAGCAGCTTGCCGAAGCCCCGTTGAGCCTGCTTGCTAAGGCCAAGGCCAAAGGCGAGCTGGCGCGCCTGGTAGGGCATGAGGCCCGTGGCAATATCGACCCAGACCTTATGAATCTTCTCGGGATGGGCTTCGGCGACTTCTTCGATGTCCACGCCGCCTTCGCTGCTGGCCATGATGGCGATGGCGCGCTTCTCGCGGTCGACCGTAAGCGCGAGGTAGAGCTCGTTCTGAATCGCCAGACCCTGCTCGACGTAGAGGCGCTGCACCTTCTTCCCTTCGGGACCGGTCTGGTGCGTCACGAGCACCTTGCCGAAGATATCGTTCGCCGCTTCACGCGCCGCATCCACACCCTTGACGACCTTCACGCCGCCGGCCTTGCCGCGACCACCCGCGTGAATCTGCGCTTTGACCACCACCACTTCATTGCCCGTTTCGGCGATGAGGGATTCAGCACCTTTGACGGCATCGTCGACGTTCATGGCGGCAACGCCCTTGGGCGTGGGTATGCCGTAGCGCCGGAAGATCTCTTTGGCCTGATACTCGTGAATGTTCATCGTTTCTCCATGCTTCTGGCCGGCGAATCGCGACCCTCGCGAACGTCCTGACGACGTACCTGGGCTGGCGTCGTTAGGTGCAGCCGCGTTAAATCCAGCGTTGTAAACGCACGTTGCACTTCCGGGCTGCGACCGCAGCGATTCGGATCGGCTTCCACGGGCGCCGCGTCGCCGCAGGCTGCGACTCGCAGGGACGCGGGCGTTCGAAGCAGATCGGCCGCCGCTTCGGGACGCATCGAGAGCGCACATCCCCCGAGCGCGAAAACAACCAATAATGCAACGGTTTTCAGCACTTAGAATCCCGCGCCACACCCGTCAGGCCGGCGTGCACACCGTATACCACGGTTGCCACGCAAGGTGTGGATCCGCAAAAGGCTGGTGGGCGAGCCTGCGCGCGGGCCTTGGATCGATGGCGTGGAAAGCCACAAATTTCGCGCACTTGAACGGCGTACGCGGCCCGGGCGCGAGCGCCCGACGGATTTTCTTCGGGCCTTTATGAAGCATCGATAGTGGTGTACGTCTGAGGGCCCGGTGCGCAGCTCGCACCGAAGAAATGAGCGGCCAGTCCGCTGCAGTGACCTTGGCGCCGGGATGCGCCTTACCATTTGGGAGAAAAACATGCGTTCCACGAAGTCCGTTTCCAAGCTTTCCCGTCGCGCGCTCTTGCCGCTGGCGGCCCTGCTGACCCTGCTCTTCGCCCTGCCCGAGTCGGCCCTCGCGCGCCGCTGCGAAGGCGTGAACATGCGCAACTCGATCGAGGTCGACGGCCAGACCCTCGTGCTCAACGGCATGGGTGTGCGCGAAGCCACCGTCTTCAACGTCAAC
>JBCCRV010000498.1:0-5891 GCA_039201085.1 Myxococcota bacterium
CCTGCGTCGTGCGTCGTGCGTCGTGCGTCGCGCATTCTGCGCTGTGCGTCCCCGTGTCTGCGTCGTGCGCCCCGCCGCCCTGCGTCGCGCGTCCCGCCGCCCTGCGTCGTGCGTCGTGCGTCGCGCATTCTGCGCTGTGCGTCCCCGCGTCGTGCATCGCCGCCCCGCGTCGTGCATCGCCGACCTGCGTCGTGCATCCCCGCGTCCCGCGTCGTGCATCCCTGCGTCCTGCCTTGTGCGTCCGCGCGTTCCGCATCCCGCGCCCCGCTCCTCGGTCCGGCATCCTGCTTCCGCAACCCGACAACCTCCACCCGTGCGCTATGCTGCTCCCGTGAGCACCGTGAAACGGGGGGCAAGCGCGCCCGTGATCTTGGCGGCCGTCGTCGTCTGCGCCTGGGGCTTCTCCCAGGCCCGCGCCATCGTCGTGCCCTTTCTGATCGCGCTGCTCATCACCGCCATGACGGCGCCCCTCGTCTTTCGTCTCACGGCCCGCCGCGTGCCGCGCGGCGTCGCCGTCGGCGTTGGCCTGCTCACCTCCCTTGTCGCTTTGGTCGGTCTCGGCGCCTTGCTCTCCTTCGCCATGTCGGCGATCGGAGGACGGCTTCCCGACTACCAAGAACGCGCCGCAACGCTGATCACCAGCGTAACGGCGTGGCTCAGCGAGCACGGCGTCGCGATGCAACCGGACGACCTTCGCGCGATGGTCGATCCCGGCGACGTGATTACGGGCGTCAGCACGCTGTTTCGCAGCGTCGCCGGCATCGTGTCGCGGCTGACCCTCGTCATGCTGCTCGTCGGTTTCCTCCTCTTCGAGGCGACGACGTTTCGTCAAAAACTCGAGCGCGTACTCCGGGACGAGGACGACTTTCGTTCGCTACGCGACGGCATGCGCGAGCTCAACGCGTACGTGGCCGTCAAGAGCGTCACCAGCGCCGCTACGGGCGTGCTCGCTGGATTGGCCTGTTGGGCCGTCGGCGTTGACGTGCCCCTTGCCTGGGGCCTGCTCGCCTTTCTGCTGAACTTCATTCCCACCGTCGGCTCGATCATCGCCGCGATTCCGCCAACGCTGATGGCCCTCGTCATGCTGGGCTGGCCGAGCGCGCTGGCGGTCCTGACGGCGTACATCGGCATCAACTTCGTCATCGGCAACATGATCGAACCGCGCGTGATGGGTGAAACGCTCGGCCTATCCCCCTTCATCGTCTTTCTCGGCATGGTCATCTGGTACGCCATGCTCGGCCCCGTAGGCGCCCTCCTTTCCGGTCCGCTGACCATGCTCCTGCGCATTTGGCTCCTGCATACGGAGGACCTGCGCTGGCTTGGCGTCCTCCTCGGGCCGGCGGCCGCCGACGAAGCCGAGGCGGAACCGCGCGCGGAGGCGACGCCCGCCGAAGAACCCGCCGCGGCGCAGTAAGCCGCCGATTCGTCGCCGATTGTTCACGGACCTCCCTGGTCCTCGCGCACCGACTGGCCGTACAGTCCCCGGCGTGACGCCCACCGCCGACGACTTTACGCAGCATCCTTCCCTCCAACCCCTCGCGCCCCTGCTCTACGTAGCGTGGGCCGACGGCGTGCTTGAACCGCGCGAGCGGGACGCCGTCGCCAAAGCCTCGCTCGAGATTTTGGAGCCCGAAGCGAACGCCGTGCTGGACGCATGGCTGCAACCGGACGCGCCGCCGACGTCCACCGAGCTGCTTCGGCTGCACCGGTTCATTCGCGCCCGCGTCGCGCGCTTGGACGCGCGCCAGCGCGGGGGCCTCGTGGACCTGGGCTTCGCCATCGCCGACGGCGACCGCTCCGGCGCCGGCCTTCGCGCCCTGGCGGAAGTCGAAGACTTGCTTGGCCTTCAAGGCGCCGAGGCCGCCCGCCACTATTTCGCGCCCCGCCCGCCGGTACCGCAGACCTTCGATGAGCGCACGCCCGACTTTGATGTGAGCGCCCTTCGCGCCATTCTCGACGGCGAGTTCGCCGAAGATTGGCAACGCATTCGTGCGCTTGTTTCCCGCGAAGACATGGCGCTGAAAATCGGCCTGCCCACGGACCAGTACCGCGAAAAGGTGCTCGACTGGCTCAGGGTGCTGATCGCCGACGGCATCGGTGCGCTAAGCTTTCCCACCTACGCCGAAGGGGCGGGTCGCAAGGACCGCTTCGTGAAGACCTTTGAAGCCCTCGCCATGCATGACCTCAGCCTGGTCGTGAAGCTCGGCGTTCAGTTCGGGCTCTTCGGCGGCGCAATCTTGAACCTCGGTAGCGAGCGCCATCATCGCCTGTTGCTTCCGGACGTCGCCTCCGGGGCGTTGCTCGGCGGCTATGCGATGACGGAGCTCGGCCACGGTTCGAACGTGCGGGAGCTTGAAACGGTCGCCCGCTACGACCCGGACGAGGGCGTCTTCACCCTTCACACCCCGAGCGTCTCCGCCCGCAAGGAATGGATCGGCAACGCCGCCGTGCACGGTCGAGCAATGGTGGTCTTCGCCCAGCTCGAAACACTGGGCGAAGGGCACGGCGTACACGCGTTCTTCGTGCCTGTCCGCGACGAGAGCGGTGCACTCTTGCCTGGTGTATCGATCGAAGACTGCGGCCACAAGATGGGCCTAAACGGCGTCGACAACGGCCGTCTCTGGTTCGACCACGTCAAGGTGCCGCGCGACTACCTCCTCGATCGCTACGCGAGCGTCAACGCCGATGGAACGTACGAAAGTCCAATCGCCAGCGACTCGCGTCGCTTCTTCACGATGCTCGGCACGCTTGTCGGCGGCCGCGTGAGCGTGGCGTCCGCCGCCGTGACCGCGTCCAAAGTCGCCCTGCAGACGGCCGTGCGCTACGGCGCCCTGCGCCGGCAGTTCGGGCCGGCCGGTGAGGTCGAGCAGCGCCTCCTCGACTACCCGGCCCACGCCGAGTCGCTGCTGACGCGCGTGGCCGCGACCTATGCCTACCACTTCGCCGCCGTCGATCTTCAGAAGCGCTTCACGAACCACGCTGGCGAAGACACCCGCGAGATCGAAGCGCTCGCCGCCGGTGTGAAGGCGCTCGCCACGTGGCACGGCATCGACGCCACCCAAGTCGCCCGTGAGCGCTGCGGCGGCATGGGATTTTTGACCCTCAACCGCATCTGCCAGATGCGTAAAGACGTGGATGTGTTCGCGACCTTTGAGGGCGACAACACGGTGCTGCTCCAGCTCGTGGCGAAGGGGTTGCTAACGGGATTTGCCAAGCAGCTTCAGAGCGACCTCATCGGCACGCTCCTCGGCACGGTGGCGGAGCGCGCCAAGCGCGCCGTCATCGAACAGAACCCCGTGACCCGTCGGCGCACCGACGACGCGCACCTGCTTAGCGAAGAGTTTCATCGCGACGCGTTTCATTTCCGCACGCACAACCTGCTGGTTTCCGCTGCGCGCCGCGTCAAGAAGCGCACGGACGCCGGAAAGGACGCCTTCACTGCGTCCATCGAGATTCAGGATCACCTCATCGCGTTGGCGCGCGCCCACACCTTGGAGCACGTGCACGCAGGCTTCGCGGACCACATCGCCGCGCTTCCCACGGGCGCCGAGCGCGACGCCCTGGAAGCGATGCGCTCGCTCTTTGCCTTAGCGGAGCTGCGCGATTCGGCGGGCTGGTACCTCGAGTCGGAATACTTCGACGCATCGAAGGCGCGCGCCGTCCGCAAGCTTGTACAGCAACGCTGCGGCGACTTGCGCGACAGCGCCGTCGCGTACGTCGATGCGTTCGGGGTGCCCGACGAAAATGCTCGGTCCGATCGCCTTTGAGAACTACTCCGAGCACGCGCTGCTCGCACGTCGGCGCTGCGAAGGGTAGATCGGCGTGAGTCAAGTTGGCCTCGTTCAGCCGCTCGGCGTTCGACGGGGCTGGCGATAACCGTCCTTCATCCTCGCCTTGATTTTGCTGCGTCCGAACGCCGGAAGATGGTCCACTGGACTGGATGCCGGTCTCGAACACAACATGGCTGGCGCGGGTCGGGGAATGCGTTGCGCGGGCTGAGCGCCGCGCCGTAGCCTAGGCCATGCGTTATGCTATTTTCGCGCTTGCGCTGGGGTTGTTTGCATGCGGCGACGACGACGCCGCAATGGACGCTGCGCCCGACGAGGGCCTCGATGGCTTCGTCGCGGAGCTTGGGGCCCGGACAGACGCTGCAGGGGGGATGGACGCGCGGCCGGATCTGCGCCCGCCGGAGCCCGTAAACTGCGCCCCGCTTGCCGCTTCCTTTTCCCTTTGCGAGTCCACCGAGTCCACGTGCGCGGCCGTCTTTGAAGACAGCAGCGGCTGCACGGCGCTCTGTGAATCCGCGGGACTTACCTGCGTAAGCAGCTTCGAAAACGTGGATGGCACGTGCGCCGCCGACCGAACGCTGCCGGAGTTGGAATGCGAAGACACCGGGCACATCTCCGACTACTGCGTGTGCGGAAGGGGATCGACGCCCGACGCCGGTGTACCCGACGCCGGTGTGCCCGACGCCGCGATGGCCGATGGCGCCGTGCCCGGTGAAGTACTCGCCTTTCCCAGCGCCCGAGGCGCCGGCGCCTACGCCACCGGCGGGCGGGGCGGCCGCGTGATTCGCGTGACGAACCTGAACGACGCCGGGGAGGGCAGCCTTCGCGCGGCGCTAAACGCAGAGGGACCGCGCATCATCACCTTTGCCGTTTCGGGCATCATCCTGGTCGATTCGACGATTCGCGTGTCAAACGGCGATTTTACGCTCGCCGGGCACACGGCGCCGTCCGGCGGAATCACCCTTTCCGGTCCGGGGCGCGTGCTCGAGTTTCGCGGCGCGAACAATTTCGTCGTGCGCTTCCTTCGGGTGCGTCCTGAGTACACGTCCTTCGACGCGCTGGGCCTCATCGATTGCTCGAACTTCATTTTCGATCACACGTCCGTCTCATGGGGCGGCGACGAAGTGATGACGACGCGCGGAGATACGGACGACGTCACCTTTCAGCGCCTCTTGCTTGCGGAGGGCAAGACGGGTTCGCTTTTCGGCGACAGCGACAACCCCGAGCTCTCGGAGAACCTCAGCTTCCATCACAACGCCTTTTACAACGTCACCCATCGCCATCCGAACGTGCATACCTACGGACGATCGGACGTGTACAACAACGTCGTGTTCAACTGGCGCTTTCGTTGGTCCGTCGTCATTGGCGATGTGCAGCTGAACCACATGAACAACTACTACGCGCAGGGCTGCGTCGACGATCCGAACGGAAACAACAGCTTCAATAAGGTGTTCTACAACGCGGCCTTTGAGCCGGAGATTCACTCGGCCGGGAACCTCGTCATGCCGACGCACCTAACGGACCCGGACGAAGACAACTGGCGCCTTTGGAACTGGCGTATCGACGTGGACAGCGGTCCGTATTCCGGCGCGCGCGCAAACACGCAGCTCACCGCCGACTACCAGGTCGCCGAACCCTTCGCCCTGCTGGGGCCCGCAACACGGGTGCAGAGCGCCGAGGAGGCCTACGGCGACGTCAGCAACGACGTCGGCGCCAACCGGCGCATCGACGAGCGGGGCAATGTCATCGACGAGCAGGACGACATCGATGCGTTCTACCTGCGCGGCATTCGCGCCGGCGACTGCATCGCCTACCGTTCGAGCAGTTCGGGTCACGACTTCGACACGACATCCCACTACCGGACGTTCATCGACGGGCGCAGCAGCGAGCCCGTCGCGAGGGGCTACGCAGACGCCAATGAAGACGGAATCCCAGATGCTTGGGCCACGGCCCGCGGATTCAGCCCCACGGACGATCTCACCGTCCGGCGCTGGCCAAGCGGCTACATCGGCGTGGAAGAGTACCTCAACGAAGTCGACCGCTAGACCACGAACAAGCGACCTTTTTCAAAGGTCCGCTTCTTTGTGGGCTAGGCACGGCGGA
>JBCCRV010000499.1:0-5861 GCA_039201085.1 Myxococcota bacterium
GTCCCCTTTCCCTTCCGTAGCGACGCCACGAACTTCGCTGCCGATGGCACCAGCGCGCATGACGAAAATGACGAAGAGCGTCCCTTTCCCTCCGGCCTTTCCCTCCGGCAACGACCGCGGTAGCGACGCCACGAACTTCGCTGCCGATGGCACCAGCGCGCATGACGAAAATGACGAAGAGCGTCCCTTCCCTCCGGCAACGACCGCGTGGCAGCGTTGCGCTGGGGAGGAATGACGCCGCATCAATGCTCGCCGCGTGCCCCGGATGAGACTACGAACGGCGGCGCCCGGCGATGATTGCGCTCTGCCTCCGCGTCCTCGGATTCGCAGCCGTCAGCGGTCGGTGCAGGCGAAGGTCGTGAGCGCGAGGGACGCCGAACCGTTTGGTTCGGCGACGAAGATGTCGCCGCCACCTCGGTAGTAGAGAGAACGCGACAGTACGGTGACTCTAGGGTCCATGGCGATCGACGTTGTGGCGATGCCGTCGTCGCCCGGGTACCAGACTCGCAGCTCCGCGCCGCGCGCGGCGGCGGGGGCGGACATGATCAACCAGCGCCCCGAATCGAAGATCGCGTCTGAAACGCTGGTCGTAAAGGAGACGTCGGCACAGCCGTCGCACATGAAGGACGTCGCCTGCGCCGTCCGAAGGAGGTTGTCCCGGGTGTGCAATAGCCAGTGCCCTTCGGATACCCCTATACGCCTGAGTATCGCCGCGACGAATGGCTCGGGGTCCTCAACGGAAAGAGCGCTGTCTGTGGCCGCCACGACGCTCGAGACGGTGTTGCCAGACTCTGAGTAGACGATCGTTGGGGTCCCATCGTTGAGAAAAAGCGGTCTGGGGTTCGATGGAAAGTCTTCAGCGGTCACAGCAGACCAATCGTTCGCCCTTTCAGCCCGGCCGAGGAACGCAGCGCGCCCCCCCTGAGTGATGAAGATAGAATCGGACGAGACGGTGATTTGCGGCGCCGCCCCAACGTGGTCGGGAAACAGCTCTAAAGCCGAGCTGCGCGCCCTTTGCAATGGGCCGAAGGCGGGTACATCCATTCGATTGAGAAGCAGACCGTCGCTACTGCCGCCCGTTCCGGACCATGTCACCCAGATCCGATCTCCATCGCTGGTTGCATTGAAGCGCTGAAGTGTGACGCTCGGTGCCGTCATCGGTCGTATTTCTGCAACGGTGTCCACGGGTCCCACGCTGCCGTCTTCGTTCAACCGGGCCGCACCGATAAAGCGACCGATCGTCGCCGGATTACCCGGGGCGAGGGCAGCAACAAAGACAACAACAGGTCCGCTGGAGGTGGGAACGACGCGAACAAAGTTGATGGACGAGAGATCGGGGGGCCTATCAGAGCGAGTGGCCAAGGTGACCATGTTCGTCGTCGGCGCGTAGTCCTTGCCTTCGTCGATGCGCCCGTCGCAGTCGTTGTCGGCGCCGTCGCACACTTCTTCGGGCGGCTGACACGCATCTCCACTCGGCGGCGTACACCGATCGGTGCAGGGGCCGGAGCCGGTATCGGCCGGGCCACAGCTAAGTGAGCAGCTGACGATGTCGCCGGGCACGCAGGCGCCCGGCATGTCGCAGCGGTCGCCAAGGTCCATGCCCTCGTCGATGGGGCCCACATCCGTGCCCTCGTCCGGGCCCGCATCGGCGTCCGGCGGATCGCCTGCGTCGGCCATGTCGACGCCATCGTCCATGTCGACGCCATCGTCCGAGCCCATGTCCACGCCCGCGTCCCCGTCGGGCTCGCCCCCGTCGCCGACCACGTAGTCGCCGAAGTCCGTGATCGCGGTACAGCTCGAGAGCGCTAGCATGAGTAGCGCTGGCACAGCGCTAAAGGCGCGTAGTTCGTTACGGCTTTCGCATTCCATCAGAACCGTCCTCCCAGCGACGCGGTGCAGCCATCTGCGCTGCATGCAGCCCCGGCGGCTACGCCGTCGTCTCCGCCTCGCGATCCGAGAATCCACCAAAGGGCGCCGCCAGCAGCGACCGCCAAGCCCCCAAAGAGCAAGCCGTCGCTGGCGCGGGCAAATCGGCGACCCTGCGTGATGTCGTCGGCGGCGCTCGCCGGGCAGACTTGGTCGTCGCCGCACACGTCGTCGAGGTCCGACTGCTTGCCCAGCGCCAGCACCCCCATAATAGCGCCGGCAAGAATCGCCGCGCCGCCGGCGCTGATGAGCACGACGGGACCGATCGCAGGCGATCGGCCAGCCGAAGCGTCCGGCTCCTGTGGCGCTTGGGCATCGGAATCACGCGCTGCCTGTGCTTCAAGGCTCGCCGCGCGAGCTTCGAGCACGTCGCGCGTTTCCGCTAGGCGCTCGCTGTCGGCTTCGCGCAGATAGCGGCGCAGCGCGCTCGCCGCGACGGCGGGTGCACCGGCATCCCGCCGCGCGAGGTAGACGTTGTAGAGCAGTTCCGGCCGATGCGATTCCTCGTAGGAGCGCTCGAAGGCTTCGGCCGCAGCCACGAACTCGCTGCGCGAATAGAGCCGCTGACCCAACTCAAAAAGGTCGCGAGCCGTGTCATCGCCGCCGTCCGCTTCGTTCCCGGCGCTCACGACTTCGCCGTCGGTCTCATCCCCGGATGGTGGGGCGTCTTGAGCCATTGCCGTCGCATGGGCAGCGCAAAGTAAAACGAGCAATAGGTGTGTCAGCCGGCGCCACATGGGCGTAGGCTACCGGAGAGCGCCGTCACATGGAAACCCGGCTCGCCGTCAGTCGGCGGCCCACAATCACGCCAGGTGCGATGTCTTGGCGGCGAACCACACTGACAAACCGGCACCACGCCCCTATGCGTTCAGGTCGGCGTCGCGCAGCTTGTTCCAGAGCGCAATATCACCGTCCGTATTGCCGCTGCCAGTTCCGAAACGCAAACCGCCCCGAACCTTCGCAGGGTTCGAGGCGGAGCGCTCAACGAGTGTTGGTGCGCGTCAGTCCAGGACGGCGCCGCTCTTCACGGCGACGCGGACCTTCTTGCCTTCGTCGTCGATCTTCGTGCGCACGCGCGTGGCCGTGCCCGACTCGGGGTCGATCAGGGACACGTTCGACGCGTCGATGGGGGTTTCCTTCTCGACGAGGCCCGCATCCCGGTATTTGCGGGGGCTGCGGTGGTGCTTGCGCACGTTGATGCCTTCGACGAGAAGACGGCCGTCTTCAAGAACCCTGAGGATGCGGCCCTTTTCGCCCTTGTGCTTGCCCGTGATGACGATGACTTCGTCGTCGGACTTCAGGCGGGTGTTTCGGTTTGCGTGGCCCATCAGACCACCTCCGGTGCGAGGGCGACGATCTTCATGAACTTCTTGCCACGGAGCTCACGGGCGACGGGCCCGAAGATGCGGGTGCCGATGGGCTCGTTGTCCTTGTTCACGAGAACGGCGCTGTTGACGTCGAACTTCACGTAGGTGCCGTCGACGCGCTGTTGTTCGCGCTTGGTGCGAACGATGACGGCGCGAGCCACTTCACCCTTCTTCACCTTGCCCGTCGGCATGCACTCCTTGATGGACACGACGATGACGTCGCCCACGGAGGCGTAGCGGCGCCGGCTTCCGCCGAGCACCTTGAGGCACTTCACTCGCTTGGCGCCGCTGTTGTCGGCGATGTCGAGAACGGATTCGGTCTGAATCATCGGTCGTCCCTCACACTTCCGGCGGACGCTCGACGAGACGGCTGACGGTCCAGCGCTTCGTCTTGCTCTTGGGGCGACACGACTTGATCTCGACGAGATCCCGCGTGCGGAACTCCTCGTTCTCGTCGTGCGCGTGGTACTTCTTCTTTTGCTTCACGTACTTGCCGTAGAAGGGGTCGCGGAAGCGGCGGATAACCTCCACCACAACGGTCTTCTTGGCGCGGCCTTCGGCCTTCGTGTCGTTCACGACGCGGCCGACGAGGCGGCGATCCCGACCACGGGAGCGCTCCTTCTTCGGTGTGGCGCCGTTTTCTGCAGCTACTGCTTGTTCTTCACTCATGGTTTCGCTCTTAGCTCTGCCGACTACTCTGCGGCGTTAGCGCGCTCGGTGAGCAGCGTCTTCACGCGCGCGATGTCCTTGCGAATCTTCTTGATATCGCTCGTGTCATCGAGGGCGTTGGTGTGGTTGTCGAAGCGCGCCTTCCAGAGCTTTCGGGCAAGGTCCGTTTCGAGGTTCTGGAGCTCTTCGTCGTTGAGCTCACGAATTTCTGCAGGCTTCATAGCTGCTCACTCCGCATCATGAACTGGGTGGAGATGGGAAGCTTATGACCCGCGACGCGGAACGCTTCGCGCGCCAGCTCCTCGGGAATGCCTTCGATCTCGTAGAGCATCTTGCCGGGCTTCACGATCGAAACCCACGCTTCAACGGATCCCTTACCCTTACCCATTCGAGTTTCGAGGGGCTTCTTCGTAAGGGGCTTGTCCGGGAAGACGCGAATGTAGAGCTTGCCCTGACGCTTGACCTTGCGCTGGATGGCCATACGAGCCGCCTCGATTTGGCGCGCCGTAACGCGGCCGCACTCGGTGGCTTGAAGACCGTAGTCGCCGAAGGAAACGTTCGAGCCGCGGTACGCCTTGCCGCGCATGCGGCCGGTGAACTGCTTACGGAACTTGGTTCGTTTCGGTTGAAGCATGACGATTCCTCGCGCCTAGCGGCGCTCCCTCCGCGCTGGAGTGCGGCGCTGGAACGACTGCTGGTCAGCAGCGCCCGTCACTTCGCCCTTGAAGATCCAGCACTTCACGCCGACGGCGCCCGCCGTGGTCTTCGCCGTGGCTTCACCGTAGTCGATGTCCGCGCGAAGGGTGTGAAGGGGAACGCGACCTTCGCGGTACCATTCGGAGCGGGCGATTTCGCTGCCGCCGAGGCGACCGCCGGCGTAGACACGAATGCCCTTCACGCCGAACTTCATCGCCGTCTGAACGGCTTTCTTCATCGCCCGGCGGAACGCGACGCGGCGTTCAAGCTGGGTGGCGATGTTCTCGGCCACAAGCTGGGCGTTCGTCTCGGCCTTGCGAATCTCCTGGATGTCCGGCGCCATCAGGTTGCTCGAGGTGAGCTTCTGAAGGTCCCGCTGAAGCTGCTCGACGCCGGCGCCGCGCTTACCGATGAGAATGCCCGCACGCGACGTGTAGATAACGACCTTCACGTTGTTCGCGGCGCGCTCGATCTCGATGTCGGCGATGCCTGCGTGGCTGAACTTGCTGGTGATGGCGCGCTTGAGGGCGAGGTCCTCATGCAGCCACTTCGCGTAGTTCTTGTCTTCGAACCACTTGGACTTCCACGGCTTGATGACGCCGAGGCGGAAACCATAGGGGTGGGTCTTTTGGCCCATGTTCAGCTGTCCTTTTCGTCGCCGATGACGACGGTGATGTGGCTCATGCCCTTGACGATGCGCGTCGCGCGGCCCTGAGCCCGCGGACGCCAGCGGCGCATGTGCATGTTGGGTGCCTTGTCGGCGAAGGCGACCTTCACCACCAGGGCGTCGAGGTCGACGTTTTCGTCCGCTTCGCGGGCGTTGGCGACGGCGCTCTCAAGGAGCTTGCCAACGATCGTGGCGGCCGCCTTGGGCGTGTACTTGAGGTCGTCGATCGCCTTCGCGACGTTCACCCCTCGAATCATGTTCAGCACGGTGCGCGCCTTGCGGGGCGCAATGCGCTGAAATCGTGCTTTCGCGGTTGCTTCCATGTTGGCTTTCGTCAGTGGCCTTTTTGTGCGGGCCGTGGGCGCGAACCTCGATGACTCGAGGTCCTCGAAATCCTTTGCTATTTCACCGGGTTTGCGGGCCATTGAGTGGCCCCCAGCGAAAGGGCGCGGGATCTAGCACGCGGACTTTGAAGCCTCAACCGATTGTTTGAATCGGCCTTGGCCAAGCCGCGCGCTCCGCACGGTCCTCAATAA
>JBCCRV010000500.1:0-5822 GCA_039201085.1 Myxococcota bacterium
AGGATCGGGAAAGCGCGGCGCGTCTTTGGACCCTGAGCGAAGGGCTCAGCAACGTGCGCTTCCGGCGCCCCGAAGCGGAGCCGGCGCATGCCCTTGCATAGTCACGCGTCCACCGAGTCGTGCCCGCTCCACCGATGGGCCCGGCGGGCGTTTACCCCGGAAAGCGAATGGGGCTACGTAGCCGTCGAGGCGCTCCGGGCCCTCTTCCGCGACGTGCCAAGCATGCAACGCCACCGACGCCCGGCGCAGCGCTGAACGGGTAGCGCCACCAAACCCTCGGCCGTTCTCGTTGGCCTCGGCTAGTCGAGGTCAGCGTCCAAAGGAAGGAAAGAATGCCCACACACACCTACATCCATGCCGGGCGCGTTATCGGCCGGTTATGTTGCCGTGCTAATCTCCAACGTGATGGGGAAGCATGGATGGCTCGGTGCGGCAGTCGCTTTGAGCGTCGCCTGCACCGGAAATATCGATGAAGACCCGATCGGTCTCGGGCCGGGCGTCGTTATTGGCGACCCGGAGCCCCTCGACTGCTCGGGCCTGCAGCCGGGGCGAGCACCCCTGCGCCGACTGACCGTCGGCGAATACGACAACATCGTTCGCGACCTCTTCGGCGACATGAGCGCGCCGGCATCACGGCTCATCGACAACGAACGCGACGTGATCAGCGCCGACGTGCGCATCGTATCGACGACCCTTGCCACCCAGTACGTGAACGCTGCCGAGGACGTCGCCGAGCGCGCGACCGAAGACCTTGAAGCCCTGCTCGGCTGCGCGCCCTCGAACGAGTGCCTGCGCGCCTTCATTGAAACGCGCGGCCGACTCGCCTACCGGCGCCCGCTCGAGGTCGCTGAAGTCGACGCGGCCTTGCGCATCTACGAGGCGATCGAAACCAACCAGGGCCCGCGCGGCGGCGTGCAGGCCGTGATCGAACTGCTCCTGCAAAACCCATCCTTCCTCTACCGCGTTGAACTGCCCACGCCCGACGCCATCGAGACCGCACCGGGCATCGTTCGCCTCGGGGCGTACGAGCTGGCGTCGCGCCTGTCCTTCTTGCTCTGGCAAACGACGCCGGACGGCGAGCTGCTCGATCGCGCCGCGGCTGGCGACCTCGATACGGACGAGGGCGTCGAACGCGTGGCGCGCGAGATGCTCGCCGACGCCCGATCCCGTCCGGCCGTGGCGGCGTTCTTCAACCACTACCTGGAGCTTGGCAAGCTCGACACGCTGACCAAGGATGCGGCGACCTTCCCGGACTTCACGCCGGAAATCGCCGCGCTCTACGGCCAGGAAACGGAAGCCTTCGTCGCCGAGGTCCTCGCCTCCGAAAACGGCAGCTGGGAAACGCTGCTGACCGCCGACTGGACCATGATGAACGGCCCCCTTTCGGACTACTACGGAATCGGCGACGTCGAAGGCGACGCGTTCGTTCGCGTCGAGCTCGACGGGCGCTACCACTCGGGCCTGCTGACCCACGGAAGCATCACGGCTACGCGCGGACGTTCAACATCCACGGACCCCGTGCACCGCGGCATGTTTGTGCGCGCCAAGCTGCTGTGCGGTGACATTCCCGATGTGCCCGAAGGCCTGCAGATCGAAGCGCCGGATCCGGACCCAACGCTCACGTACCGCGAGCAGCTGGAGGAGCACCGGAGCAACCCCGAGTGCGCCGCGTGCCACCGTTTGACCGATCCGCTCGGCTTCGCCCTCGAGCATTTCGATGGCGACGGGCGCTTTCAGGCCGACGACAACGGCTTGCCCATCGACGCGACGGGCGAGATCTACGGCTCGGACGTGAACGGCGCCTTCGATGGTGCGCCAGAGCTCGCGGGCCGCATCATTGGAAGCGATGAAGCCAAGGCGTGCTTTGGCACAGCCTTCTTCGAGTACAGCGCCGGTCGCGCGATTAGCGGCGACTTCGACGCGTGCTCGCTCCAGTCGATGGTCCAGCGTTTTGCCGACGGCAACTTGGACATTCGCGAGCTGATCGTCGCCACGACCCAGACGGACGCGTTCCTCCATCGCGTCGTGGACCAGGATGTGTTTCCTGCACCGCCCCTAGAAGTGGAGATGGACCTCGAACCCGGAGACGCAGAATGAGCCATACACTGCTGAAGCGTGCGCTGAGCCGACGCGCCCTCCTTCGCGGCGCTGGCGGCGTGGCCATCGGTCTGCCCTTTCTCGACGCCATGCTCGGCTCGCGCGTAAGCGTGGCCCAGTCCGATGCGATTCCAAAGCGCATCGTGTTCTTCTTCACGTCCAATGGGCCCAACCGCGAGCGATGGTGGCCGACGGGCGGCGGCGAAACGGACTTTGTGCTCGGCCCCTCGATGGCGGCCCTCGAGCCCTTTCGCGACAAGCTCTTGATTCCCGACGGCATTCGCATGGCCACAGCACGGGAGGCGCGCGGTGACGGCGGCAACGGCCACGACGTGGGCACGGGACACTGCCTCACGGCGCGCGGCATCGTCGCGGGCCCGGACGGCGTCGGCGAGTTCGGCCACCTTTGGGACGGCACGGCCGGCGGCATTTCGATCGACCAGTTCATCGCCCAATCGATCGCGGGCGAGGACCGTCCGTACCGAAGCATCGAAGTCGGCGCGCGCGCCCAGGGCATTCGCCAGTCGCTGCCCTCCCGCATCTCGTACCGCGGCCAGGGCCAACCGGTGACGCCTTTTCACACGCCGGGCCAAACCTTCGACCAGATCTTTCGCGGCATCGGCACCGTCGAAGAAGGCCCGGACCCGCAGCAGCAGCGCCGCCAGCTGGTGCTCGACGCGGTGCAGGGGGACCTTCAGCGCCTGTCCAGCCGACTCGGTACGGCGGACCGCCAGCGCCTCATGCTGCACATCGAAAGCGTCGGCGAGATCGCGTCTCGCATCGACGCCTCAAGCCGCATCGTGTGCGAAGCCCCCGAGCGAAGCGACTCGGAGAACTTCCCCGAAGTCATTGACCTGCAGCTCGACCTGCTCGTGCAGGCCTTCAAGTGCAACCTCACGCGGGTCGCATCGCTGCAGTGTTCGACGGGCCAATCGGGCATTCGCCACAGCTGGCTCGGCCACACCGAAGCGCACCACAGTATCTCGCACAAAGGCGACTCGGACACCTTCTTCCGCAACCAGTCGGCGGAGATCGACCAGTTCTACGTGGAACGCTTCGCCCGTTTCCTCGGCGCCCTCGAAGCGGAGGAAACGGCCGACGGCGGCACGCTCCTCGACCATACGACCGTCGTATGGGTCAACGAGCAATCGAAGGGCACGGGCAACACGCACACGTGGGATCGCATGCCCTACGTCATCGCCGGCGGAAACGGCTACCTCAAGCAGGGACGCTTCATCGACGTTGGAAACCGTGCCCACGGCGAGCTCTTCGTGACGCTGATGAACATGATGGGCGTCGAAGGAAACACCTTCGGCATTCCCGAGTACTGCGACGGCGCGATCGACGCACTCATCGCGTAGCGGCAGCGCCAGCTACGCCAACCATGACGCCGCGATCCGAGCCAGCTCGGGAAGCGACGAGGGGTCAAAGGCAAAGGGTGTGAACTCAAGGGTGGCGACCCGACCATTCAGGTTCGTACCCACCAAGCCACCAACAGCCATATGCCCCGCGCGGTCCGTCGACTGCACGGTTAGATGAAGCTCCCGCGGGCTCATGGATTCAATGGTCGCTTCCCCTTGGCGGGAGTCGCGAAGGCGCTTCATCGCCTGAGCGAAGTTGGACCAAGCCTCACGGAGGATCCAGCAATCGGTTTCGCCGACGAACCCGCGCGTCTTAGCGCCTACGTGAACCGAAAGATCAATAGTCGCATCGTCGCCGAGCAACAGCGGTGTGAGCACGAGCGAGTTGCCGTTATCACCAGTGAAGCATAGTACTGCCTTCTTCACCGCTCAGCCGGCGGCGTTTTCCCGCTCGCGAAGTTCGCGGCGCAGGATCTTGCCGGAAGCGGACTTCGGGATTGCATCGACAAACTCAACGAGGCTGAGCTCCTTGTAAGTTGCGACGTGCTCAGCGACATAGGCTTTGATCGCTGCCTCGTTGAGCGATTCGTCGGCGCGAACCACAAAGGCCTTCACCCGTTCGCCGGCGGCTTCGTCCGGCACGCCGATGACCGCCGCGTCGGCGATGCCGGCGTGGCCGAGGAGCAGAGCTTCCAGTTCCGCCGGGGCGACCTGAAAGCCCTTCACCTTGATGAGCTCCTTCATGCGGTCGACGATGAAGGTGTGGCCGTCCTCGTCGACGACGGCCACGTCGCCCGTGTGCAGCCAGCCGTCGGCGTCGATCGTTTGCGCCGTCGCTTCTTCGTTATTGAGGTAGCCCTTCATGACCTGCGGGCCTCGCACCCACAGCTCGCCGCGCTCACCCGAGCCCACGTCCGTGCCATCCATTACGAGGCGCGCCTCGGTGTTGGCGACGAGTGTGCCGACGGAACCCGCGCGGTAGTCGCCCGTGGCGATGGCGTGCGTCACAGGCGAAAGCTCCGTCATGCCGTAACCCTGAGCGACGGAGCACCCGAGCCGGTTTGCTGCGGCTTCGGCCACGTCCCCGCCAAGGGGCGCCGCGCCGGAGAAGATCTCCCGCACCGACTCGAGGTTGTATTGGTCGACGATGGGATGCTTCGCCAGTGCCAGCACGATCGGCGGCACCAAAAAGAGGCGGGTGATCTTCCACTGCTGGGTGAGCTCAAGCATCTGCACCATGTCGAAGCGCGGCGCTGTGACCACCGTGCATCCCGTGGCGAGCATGAAGTTCATGAGCACCTGCATGCCGTAGATATGAAAGAAGGGAAGGACCGCAAAGCAGACCTCGCCCTCATCCACGGTGAGGTGCGCCCCAAACTGCTGCACGTTCACGACGAGGTTCGTGTGCGTAAGCATGACGCCCTTGGGAAACCCCGTCGTGCCAGACGAATAGGGTAGCGCGACGACGTGTTCGTCCAGGTTCACGCTCACCTGCGCGGCCAGGGGCTCGCCCGCGTACTTGGTCCAGAACTCGCCCTCCGCGCCTTCGAAGAGCTCGAGCGAAATGCCGGCGTCCTTTGCGGCCTGGGCCGCACTCTCGCCAAACATCGACGCCGCTACGAGTGTCGTCGCGCCGCCGTCCTTCAACTGATGCACGATTTCGCGTACGCCGTAGGTGGGGTTCAGCGTCGTCACGCACGCACCCGTATACGCCAGGGCGTGAAAGATCACCGCGTACTCGGGCGAGTTTGGCGCCATCAGCGCCCAGGTCGTCCCCGGTCCGACGCCGGCTGCCGCTAGCCCGCCGGCGAGGGTTTTGACGCGCGACGCAAACTCGCCGTAGCTCAGCGTGCGCCCGCTCGGTCCATCGACAAAGGCGGTGCGCTCGGCGAGTCGCGCTGCGTGACGCAGTGCAAACTCCGTGATCGAAACACCCGCGAACTCAAGGCGCGGACGGCTACTTCGAAGGATCGTCATTCGCCGAGGCTACCACCTTGTCGAGGCCGTTGAAGACCCCCCTACACCGCGGCGACGTTCGCCGAACCCGCTTACGCCTTTGCCGCCCGCTGCAGGGTCGAACGTGGGGCGGACCTATGGGTCGATGACGTCGGAAAGAGCGCTACGAGCGCGAACGCACCGCGGGCACATTCAAATAAGGGTGCGACGACTGCAAGTCCGCGAGCTGGCTCTCAGCGCAATCGAAACACATTGACGACGATCCCATCGACCGCGAGTCCTTCGACGGGCTCGTCGCCGGATAGATCGACCAGTCGCCCGCCCGCAAAGTCACGTCCCGGCGCGAGACCCCAGCTACGGCCGTCCACGACAAACGTCGCGCTCGACTGGGCGATGGGCGTCATGTCC
>JBCCRV010000501.1:0-5820 GCA_039201085.1 Myxococcota bacterium
CGCGACGGCGCTTGTCGGCGCGAGGCGCGCGCGCTCGGCGTCGTCGATATGCGTCGCATGAACGAGGGTCCATCGTTCGTCCACGTCCACGTGGTCGAGCAACCATTCGACGGGGCGCGCGCCGTGCTTCGCCACGCATTCGTCGACTTCCTTTGGCTGCTCGGCAACGTGCACGTGGATTGGCACACGGTCTGCCTTGGAGCGAGCGTCGAGCGCCTTCAGGGACGCCGGCGATACGGCGCGCAGGCTGTGGGCGCCCAAAATTGTGGGTCCTTGCTTTCGTACCGTTTCATAGTGCGCAAAGTAATCGTCGAGGCTGAGGCCGAAGGGGGCTTGCGCCTTGGTGAGGGTCGCGCTCTCGAATCCGCTTCGTTCATAGAGAACGGGCGCGTAGACCAAGCGCATGCCCGTGGTGCTTGCCGCGCGGCGCAGGGCGTCGTGCATTTCGCCGTTCATCGTTTCGCTGTTCAGCGTTTCGATGTTCAGCGTTTCGCGGTCCGCCGCGCGGTGGAGGTAGTGGAATTCGACGACGCTCGTGTAGCCACGCATGAGCATCTCGGCGTAGAGCTGGGCCGCGATCGTTTCGAGAGCGGCGGCGTCGATGCGTCCGGCGAGGGCGTACATGACGTTGCGCCAAGTCCAGAACGTGTCCTTCGCGTGTCCTCGATGTTCGGTGTAGCCGGCGAGGGCCCGCTGAAACGCGTGGCTGTGCGCATTGCAGAGCCCTGGAATCGCGATGGCGACAGCGTTGTCGTGTGGGAAGGTGTTCGCCCGAACGGACGAGAAGCATCCGTTTTCGATCGTTAGCGTCACGTTCCTTGCCCAGCCGTTCGCGAGCAGCGCAAGACGGGCATGCACTTCGGTCTTGGACGCGGGGGCCATGCTGTGGATCGACGCTATGGCATGCTAGCTTTGCACGCAACGGAGGCGGAAGCGGCGCACGGTCCGCTCGGTGGTCTATGCACGATTGGGATCTCCTTCTAACGGACGCTCGCCTAGCGACGATGTGCGCCGGCGGCGAACGCTACGGAACGATTGAGGGAGGCGCCGTCGCCATCGCGAACGGTGCGCTTGCGTGGGTCGGGCCCGCGGAGTCGGTGCCGAAGAAGCGCATTAAGGAAACGCGCTCGCTTGCCGGGCGTTGGGTGACGCCAGCACTCATCGATTGCCACACGCATTTGGTCTTTGCCGGCGATCGCGCGAAGGAGTTCGAAGCGCGTCTTTCGGGAACGAGCTACGAAGCGATCGCGGCGGCAGGGGGCGGCATTCGTTCGACGGTGCGCGCTACGCGCGACGCCACGTTGGACGGGCTGGTCGCCCAGTCGGCAATTCGCTTCCAAGCCCTCCGCGCCGAAGGGGTGGGAACGATCGAGATCAAGTCGGGCTATGGGCTCGATCGGGATACGGAGTCGCGCATGCTTGCGGCGGCGGGCGCGTTGGGCGAGCGCTACGGCGGTACGGTGTTTCGCACGTTTCTCGGCGCGCACACGGTCCCCGACGAATACCAAGGTCGCGCGTCCGACTATGTGTCCTTTCTCGTCAATGAAGCGCTGCCCCACGCCCACGGGCTCGGCTTGGTCGACGCCGTCGATGCGTACTGCGAGGGCATTGCCTTTTCGCCGGAGGAGCTGCGTCCGCTCTTTGAGTGCGCTGCGTCCCTCGGCCTGCCGGTGAAGTTGCACGCGGACCAACTCAGCGATGGCGGCGGCGCGGCCTTTGCGGCGACCATCGGCGCCCTTTCGGCCGACCATCTCGAATACACCTGCGATGCGGGCGTGCGCGCACTCGCGGCGGCGGGCACGGCGGCCGTTCTGCTTCCGGGCGCCTTTCTCACGCTGCGGGAAACGCAGCTGCCGCCCGTCGAGGCCCTGCGAACCCATCGCGTTCCGATCGCCCTTGCGAGCGATTGCAATCCGGGCACGTCTCCAATCGCGTCGCTGCGCGCGGCCATGCACCTGGCTACGGCGCTCTTTCGGCTGACGCCGGAGGAGTGCCTGGCAGGCGTCACCCGTGAAGCGGCGCGGGCGCTTGGCCTCGGCGATCGCGGGACGCTAGCGGTGGGCAAGCGCGCAGACCTCGCCGTTTGGGACATCGATCACCCGGCGGAGCTCACCTACTGGCTCGGCACCAACCCGCTTTCGGAGCTCTACCTTTTCGGCCGTCCTGCATCCGGGTAAGGCAGATCTCGTACGCTTGCGCTACGATGGCCTTCGTGAAGTGTCCACAGTGCGGCGGCCCGCTGGTCGATCGATCGACGCCCAATGTCTACCTGCTCGAGTGCTCCGCATGCGGCGCACGAACTTTCGATGGTGCGCGCAGCGTGAGCCTGGGCGTCGACATCCCGGCGGTGTTTGCAAATTTGGTCAAGGAACGACTCCCCACAACGGCCACGTGCCCGGTGCATGGTGGCGCGATGGGCCAAGCCGTCGTGGACGGCGGCGAGATGTTTTTGTATTCGGCGTGCTGTTCGATCGTGTGCCTAAAGCAGGGGCAAGCGGAAGCGCTCCAGGCACGCCTTCATCGCGCACCTCCGGCTCTCGGTACCTCACTGGCCCCGTCCGCCGGGGCGACGAGCCGTCACAACGATGGCCTCAACACGTGCGGCTATTGCGGAGGGCCGATGACCCACCATCGCATTGAGGGCGTCGACCTTGACGAGTGTCCCTCGTGCCGGTGGATGTTCTTTGAGGCCGGCGAACCGGAACGCATCGGCATCGACACTGAAGCGCTCTTCACGGACGAGCCTTGGGGGGCCGAAGCGCTCTCCAATCACGAGCGCGTGCTCTGCGCGCTTGGTCACGGTGTGGAAGCGAAGGCTTATCGCATGCAGCTCCTGGGCTCGCCGTTCATCGCGTATGTCCTCCCGTGCTGCGGCGGCATCTACATTGGAACAGACCACATCGTGCAGCTTCGCCGTGCGTCGCGAAAGGCCGTTTACGACCGCGCGGAGGCGTATGCGGCACGGGGTGAACGCGCGCCCCGAACGCGCGCGCAGCGGAGCCAGCAAGAGCAGGAGCAAGCCGAAAGCCTCCAGCGCATCAATGCGGTCATCAAAGCGCGCACGGACGGTGCGATCGATCGGTTCGAGCGAGACGAGCGACGGCTACATGATCTGCTCCACGGTGGTCGCCACGGACGACGCTTCTGAGTTCCGTGTCGCATTTCCGCACGGCGCGATCTCCGCGCCCCCTGCTGACTCAGGCGGCTTAGCCCGGCTTAGCCCGCATTCATCATCAGATGGCGCGCCCTCGCACGGCCCTGGCGATTTCGTTGGGGGATTTCGCTCCGCTCAAATACGGTCTGTATTATCCGCTTCGCGAAATCCCCCAGCGCCGCAAATCTGCACGATCATCACGCCCCTTGGTGACTCATGCGGCTTCATACGGCTTAGCGGTCGGCGGGTTCTTTGGGCGGCTACGTCGCGCGAAAGATCACAAAGTGGTTGTTCGCCGGCATAGCTCGCCGCTCAACAAAGGCGAAACCCGCAGCGCCCGCCGCTTCGATCACGGCTTCCAGATCTCGAATGCCCCAGGAGCGGTCGCGCGCGCGTAGGTCGGCGTCGAAGCGCGCGTCGCCGTCGCTGGAAAAGGCGCCGCCGCGCTTGAACGGTCCGTAGCAGATCAGCGACTGTCCCGGTGCAAGGGCACGCCGCGCACCGTCGAAGAGCGCTAGGGTCACGTCGAAGGGCGCGATGTGCATCACGTTCGCGCAGAAGATCGCATCGACTTCAGGGAGCGCGGGCCACTCCTTTGTCACGTCGAGGCGCACGGCTTGGCGAAACCCCGGCCCGCCTTCGTTGCGCCAGGCCTCGATGCTGGCGAGGTTCTCGGGATCGGGATCGCTCGGCCACCACGTCCACCTCGGCTTTGCTTGAGTGAACGCAAAGGCATGCTGACCGGTGCCGCTGGCGAGCTCAAAGACGCGCGCGCCTTCGCCAAGCACCGAATCAAGGGCCGCGAGGATCGGACCGGCGTTGCGTTGGGGAGCTCCCCAATCCTTTTTCATGGCTAAATGACCGCGCGTCTTTTGTTGGGGCTGCCCACGTTTAGCGCCATCGCCGGCTCCACCAAAACCCGAAGGCGAGGGCGAAGAGCCATCCGGCGGATGGAGGAGCGTGGCTTGCGCAGCCGGCGCAGCCGCCGCCTGTTACCGGTCGGGCGCGCGGCGCCGCTTGGCCAACGGCACGTTCCTCCGAGTCTTCGTCCGGCGGCGCAGGGGCGGCTTCGGCTTCCGGCAGCGCGGGCGCGGTTACGCCGGGAAGCCGGCCGACGCTCGGTTCGGCGGCGGGGCTCGCCGTCACCTGCAGGTAGGCAAATTGGGCGGCGGGCAGCGCACTGCGAAGATCGAAGTCCGACTCGGCCCGGGGGCGCAGCGACGAAGGCGAAGCGATGGTTTGCTCACGACCGCCGCCGGGCGGGCCGCCCCACATGCCCTGCTGGGGCGAGTCGCAGGTCACGTCGCCCTCCCAGGGGTGCAGCATCACGTAGCGGCCCTGGAAGTTGTTGTTCGCTCCGGGGCGAAGCTCGGCGATTTGCTCCTCCAGCTCACCGGCGCGATCGGGCGTGCCGCGGCCGCCAAGGATCGGGGGCGCTTCGCGAAAGACGAGGTCGCGGTCGAGGCCTGCGGCGCCGTAGCGGTGGTGAAGGCGCGTGAGGGTCCATCCGCCGGAGCCGCCAAACCCCGGGCGCCGACCGCGCGACGGAGGCGGCACGGGACCGCTCGTCGGGCTGCGTCGAAGCACATCGGCGCCGAGGAGCTGGAGCTCTCGCGGCTGAAGGGGCGTATCCGGGCACGGATCGCAGCTCGTTGCGGACCAGCTGTACTCGGTGACCACGGCGCCGGGCGCTTGGGCGTGTATCCGATCGAAGAGGTTGCGGTAAAACGTCCCGAAGTCTTCGGCGACCGATTCGCGCACGACGAGGTTGGTGGGAATGGTGGCGTTTGCGTAGTTCGCCGCTTCGTAGCGGCCGCTCCGCGACAGAATGTGCACGATCAAATCCTGGTCGCCGCGGCTGTTGAGCAGGCCGAGTCGAATCGGCAAGGAGAGGCGTTCGTCCGTGTAGTGAAAGCGCAGCGGCGAGAGCACGGCGCGGCCGTCTTCAAAGGTGACGCGCGCCGGGTCGACCTTCGCGACGAAGAATTTTGTTCCGAGCTGTACGTAGGGCGCGAGGATGTCCGACGCGCCTTCGGGAATGCGGTACTGCTCTTGGTGAAGCCATTGCTCCAGGCCATCCGACTGCTGGGCGCTGAGCACGACGATGTCGTATTCGCCCACGGCGAACTCGGCTTCGACCCGCACGCCGAGCGAAGAAGCTTCAGCGGTGCGCGGTTCGCCCCTTCCCGAACGCCGGCGCGGCATGGCGCCGAAGGCGGCGCCCTCCATGAGCGGCTGGCAGGGGTCCTGCTCCCAGTATTCGACGAGTCTGGGCGCGGCGAGTCGGTCGACGCGGCTGAAGATCTCCCGCGGAAGCGTGCGGACGTTTTCCTCTTGCAGCACCTCCGGGACGGGAATGACCAGCGCAAAGTCTTGGGGTGGGCCGGCGTAGGTGTTCTGCATCGAGAGCACCGTTCGCGTGCCCTCGCGCATGAGCACCACCATGGTCGCATCGTTGTAGAGGCTCGCGTCTGCACCGCCGACGTAGAACCCGCAGAAAGCGCTGGCAGAGCCGGGCTGGAGGAGCGAGAGGGCAAGGGCCGCCAATCCGAGTTTGAAAGGCACTTGGCGGGAGTTGGGCGTCGATGGGAACATAACGGACGTGCACCGGGGTTTTGGGGTAGCGATGACAGCTTCGTCGAAGCGGGCCGCGAGGGGAACCCCAC
>JBCCRV010000502.1:0-5802 GCA_039201085.1 Myxococcota bacterium
CCGTTCTTGACGCGCCGCAGCCTGCTCCCGCCCCCGCAAGCGTTCCGGGTAGTCGGCCACACGCGACTCGGCCGCCGCCAGCAAGAATGCGAGCTTTCGGTCCAGCGAGCAACTGGCTTCGCATTCGAGCGCGCTCACCGAGCGCGCGTACGGGTCGGCGTCGTCGAGCTCGCCAAAGCCCCGAAGACTACGGGCCTGCGCGATCGGGTCGGGGCCCACGACGACCAAGCGCGTCGCGACGCGCGCCTCGGAAAAGGCGTCGCGCCGAGCCTGAATGCGCCACACGCCGGGCCTATCCGGCGCGGGCAGCGGCCCCTCGCCGAGGTACACCCGATGCCCGTTGTGTGAAAGATCGAGGACCGCCGCCGGCACCGCTTCGACCGCCTCGTCCTCGGCCGATTCGATCGCCAACTCCTCGCCGAGCTCGTAGCGAACGCGCGCCAACGACAGCACCGGCGTCGCCAACGCAACGGGCAACTGCACCCGCCGCGAAGCACGCACCGCCCGCAAAACCCGACGCTCGCCGTGTCCGTTTCCGTCGCCAGACCCCGAACCGTCGCCCGAACCGTCACCAGACCCCGAACCGTCGCCCGAACCGTCACCAGACCCCGAACCGTCGCCCGATCCGTCGCCAGACCCCGAACCGTCACCAGACCCCGAACCGTCGCCCGATCCGTCACCAAACCCCGA
This sequence comes from Myxococcota bacterium, assembly GCA_039201085.1. Taxonomy (GTDB): domain Bacteria; phylum Myxococcota_A; class Polyangia; order Polyangiales; family Houyiibacteriaceae; genus JBCCRV01. The sequence continues at coordinate 691 of JBCCRV010000502.1, forward strand.
AGCCGCACCCGCTCCAGACCCCAAGCCGACATCTCCAACCATCACCACCCGCAGCCGTGCTTCGTTCCCCCGCACCACCACCGGACATCGCGCGATCCCCTGCACCGAAGGCGCATCATCTGCCATGCGCACTCCCTCGCCCTCCAGCGTGCCTTCCGTGAGCTCGCAGCGGTTGAGCACCTCGACGCCGAGTTCCGGGACCACGGCGACGGGCAGCGCTTCCCCGACAAATACGAGGAGCTCGCAGCTCTGCGAGGGCACACACGCGCCACCGACGACCCGAACCATGAGCGCGTCGTCCCCAGCTGCGTTCGCGTCGCCGTCGAGTGGGCCTACGCTTAGCCGCTGGAGATCGGTTTGCAGTCGGCCGCGCATCGCAAGGCGCGGCGCGTCGGCGCGGACTGTGAGCTCCGTGCGAACGATGGGCGCTTCGCGTTCGCTCGCTTCCGCCACCACTTCGTACGTGCCGGTGGAAAGTCCGGGAAGCGTGCCGAAGTACGCGCCGCCGGTGCCGGGCCGAAGCTGCGTTTCCGAGCGAACGGCGCCGGCGGTGTCCAGCGCGCGCACGTCGATGGCCGGTGCGTCGCCAAGCTCGCCGCGCCGCTCCCCAAAGTGGTAGCCATGGACGGCGATCGGCTGATTCCCTGGGTGCGTTCGGGGGAGGGCGATCTGCAGATCGCCGGGCGCGGCGGGACGCGCGGCGAGGTTGAAGGCCAGCACCACCAGCACGAGGCCTACGGCCAGCGCGGCCCAGAAGCCGCGGTCGGGGCCCGTTGCAAAGGCCGGCGCGCTGGCGGCCTCGTCGGCAGAGATGGACAAGAATGCCATACTACCCTAGACGATCGGGGGGTAGGAATGGAGACGACGCACACCGAAACCGTGGAGACTCTGCAGGGGCGTCTCGAGGCGTACATGAACAAACAGGGGCTTCGCTCGACGTCCCAGCGTCGAACGGTGACCGACGTGTTCTTTCGCAGCCATGAGCACTTTTCCATCGAAGAGCTGCTCACCAAAGTGCGCGAGCGCGATCCGAAGATCGGGTACGCGACCGTTTACCGCACGCTGAAGCTGCTCAAGGAAAGCGGCCTCGCGTACGAGCGCAACTTCGGCGATGGCGTGTCCCGCTACGAAGTCGCCCACGAAGACGAACACCACGACCATATGATCTGCATGGACTGCAACCGCATCGTCGAGTTCGAGAACGAAGAGATCGAGCGCATTCAGGAAGAGCTCGTCGCGAAGATGGGCTTCAAGATCAAGCGCCACGTGCATGAGCTCTACGTCGTCGGCCAGCGCGACGAAAACGGCGTCTGCAAGCACTGCGGCGAAGCCCGCGCCTAGTACGCCGTGAGGAGGGGGACGCTCTTCTTCTTTTTCGTCATATGCGACAAGGGCAGAGGAGGGGGACGCTCTTCTTCTTTTTCGTCATATGCGAACCCATGGTGCTGATTTCCACTGCATATGATGGCGAAGAAGAAGCGCCTCCCCCGCCCGGCGCCAAGCGCCAACAATAAAAAAGCCCGCAGCCAAAACTGCGGGCTCCTTCTTTGCCGTGCGTGAAATCTACGCCAGCAGCGGCGCAATGACGAGGGCCACGACGCTCATGAGCTTCACGAGAATGTTGAGGCTCGGGCCCGCCGTATCCTTGAAGGGGTCGCCGACGGTATCGCCGACGACGGCGGCGTTGTGCGCTTCCGAACCCTTCGGGTGCACGGTGCCGTCGCTCATCTTGTATCCGCCGCCCTCGAAGGACTTCTTGGCGTTGTCCCATGCGCCGCCGGCGTTGGACATGAAGATGGCCATGCAGACGCCGCTGACGGTCACGCCGGCGAGCACGCCGCCGAGGGCCTGGGCGCCCATCCCTTCGCCGAGCAGGTTGCCGCCGAAGCCAACGAGCACGGGCGTGACGATGGCGAGGGCGCCGGGCACGACCATGCGCTTGATGCTGGCGTTCGTGCTGATCTCGACGCAGCGGGCGGCGTCGGGCTTGGCCTTGCCTTCCAGCAGACCTGGGATCTCACGGAACTGGCGGCGAACCTCTTCGATCATCTCCATCGCGGCGTCTCCGACGGCGCTCATGGCCATGGCGCTGAAGAGGAACGGAAGCATGCCGCCGAGGAAGAGTCCGCTCATGACGATCGGGTTTGTAATGTCGATCCCCGTCGATGCGATGCCCGACTGCTGGGCGAAGGCGGCGAAGAGCGCCAAAGCCGTCATCGCCGCGCTGCCGATGGCGAAGCCCTTACCGATGGCCGCCGTCGTGTTGCCGACGGCGTCGAGCTTGTCCGTACGCTCGCGAACCTTCGGGTCCTGCTCGGACATCTCGGCGATGCCACCGGCGTTGTCGGCGATGGGGCCGTAGGCGTCGACGGCGAGCTGAATGCCCGTCGTGGAGAGCATACCGAGGGCGGCGATGGCCACGCCGTAGAGACCGGCAACGCTTGAAGCGCCGATGACGCCAGCGCAGATAACGAGGATCGGCAGGGCCGTGGACCGCATGCCCACGCCGAGGCCGGCGATGATGTTCGTGGCGGTGCCCGTCTTCGACTGCTCGGCGATGCTGTCCACCGGGGGCTTGCCCATCGAGCAGTAGTAGGAGGTGATCATGCCGACCGCGACGCCCGTCGCGAGACCGATGACGGTGGCGGCGCCGACCTCCCACCAGAGGAGCGGGTTGTCCGAGTTTGGCGCGACGACGCCGCCTTCGGGCCACATCACATTGGCGATGCCAAAGGTGGCGGCGGCCATCACGCCCGCCGCGCCAAAGGCGCCGGCGTCGAGGGCGTGCTGCGGGTTGCCGCCTTCCTTCGTGCGAACGACGAAGGTGCCGAGAATCGAGCAAACGATGCCGGCGCCGGCGATGACCATCGGCATGACGATGGGGGCGACGGTCGTGCCGTTCTGAACGAGGTCGAAGCCCAGGCCAAGCACCATCGCGCCGACGACGGCGCCAACGAACGACTCGAAGAGGTCGGCGCCCATGCCGGCCACGTCACCGACGTTGTCGCCCACGTTGTCGGCGATGACGGCGGGGTTGCGCGGGTCATCTTCGGGGAGGCCCTCTTCAACCTTGCCAACGAGGTCGGCGCCGACGTCGGCGGCCTTCGTGTAGATGCCGCCTCCGACGCGCGCGAAGAGCGCGATCGAGCTGGCGCCCATCGAAAAGCCCGTCAGCACGGTGATGGCCGACGTGAGGCCCTGAATGTCGTCTGTGAAGACGGACCCCGTGTAGACGATGTAGAGGCCGCCCAAGCCGATCGAAGCGAGACCGACCACGGTCATGCCCATCACGGCGCCGCCGCTGAAGGCCACATCGAGGGCTTGGGGCAGACCGCTCCGCGCGGCGGCCGTCGTGCGAACGTTCGCGTCCGTGGCGACCTTCATACCGGCCCAGCCAGCGACGGCGGAGAAGATGGCGCCCACAACGAACGAGGCGGCAATCAGGGGTGAGCGGCCTGCCGCAGCGGCTTCCGTGCCCATGTTGGCAACGGCCAGTAGGCCAGCGACGGCCACGACGAACACGGCCAGCACCTTGTACTCGGCGCGAAGGAAGGCCATGGCGCCTTCCTGGATCTGGCCGGCGATGTCCTTCATGCGATCGTCGCCCATATCCTGCTTCTTGACCCAGCCGGCCTTGACGAAGGCGTAGAGAAGGGCGAGCACACCCGCGGCGGGGGCCGCGTAAATCAAGTTTTCCATTTCGGCTATAACCTCGGCCCGCGCGGGGGTGAATTCCGGCCGCTCGGGGGCGGCGGGTTGATACATGAAATACGCGGGGGGTCAAGCCTGGGACCCCTCAGCGAGTAAAAGGTCACGGCCCGCCCGTCGGCGCGACGCAGAAGTGGCCAAGGAGCGTTCAAGGCGAGTAAGGTGCGACGGTGGCGTCCGACCGGCTGTTAGAAATCCTTGCGGACGGGACGATTCGCGGGAAGGCGGAGGCGCGGGAGCTTCTGCAAGAGCTCCGCGGCGACTACGAGCTCTCGCTCGGTACGCCGGAGCTCATCATGCTGCGCGCCGCCTCAAGCGAGCGCCGCGTGCTCATGGGAGGCGAGCTGCTCTCGCGTATGAGCGTGATGGAGATTTTGAACGTCGCCGCGACGGCGAACTGGCGCGGCGATATGTACGTGTACGGCGAGTACCGGCGAACGCTGCACATCGACCAGGGCGCCCTCAAGGGTGCGCGAAGCAACGCGCCGGATGAGCGCCTTGGCGAGGTGCTCTTTCAGCAGGGCGTGCTTACGCGGGCCCAGGTGGACGAGCTCGCGACGGAAATCACGGCGGAAAAGCGCTTTGGCGAGCTCTGCATCGAGCGCGGCCTAATCGACGGCGCAGCGCTCTACCAAAACCTGCAGAAACAGGCCGAGTCCGTGTTCTTTGGCGCGCTTCTCGAGGCGAAGGGGCAATACGCGTTTGTGGTCGGCGACGCCGAAGAGTCGGGCACGACGATGCACATTCCGATTCAGGGCCTCCTGATGGAAGGCGTGCAGCGTATCGACGAGATGGCGCTCTTTCGGGACAAGATCCCGAGCTCGGCCCTGTGCCCGGTGCCCGAGGAGGGCGCGCCGGCCCCCAAAAAGCTCGACGAAACGGCAGAGGCGGTTTTTCGGATGTGCGACGGCACCCGTACGATCGACGACATTGCGCGCGAGACCGGCTTCGGCGAGTTTGCGACGACGAAGGCCGTCTACCACCTGATTCAGCAGAAGCAGGTCAGCCTTCACGCGCCTTCCTCCGTAGATTCGGCGGCGGTGATCACGCTCGTGGAGCGTTTCAACGAGGTGCTCCAAGACATCTTCATCGCCGTCGCGACCTACGGCGGACTGGAGCAGACCCGGGAAACGCTCGTCGCGTGGATTCAAGGCAGTGGCTACGGGCCCTTCTTTGGCTCGAGCCTCGACGAGTTTGGCGGCATCGAAGCAGCCCATGTCGCGGGCGCACTCAAGAGTGTTAACGTCGAGCAGCCCCTTGAGGCACTCCATCAAGCGCAAAAACGCCAATCCAGCACCATCACGTAACGCAAGCGCTTGTTCGGGATCCTGTTCTGTCTCAACCAGAAATGCTGAAGGCACAGGCTCAGGTAGCCAGGGTCCGATGTAGGCTTCACGCCGAACC
>JBCCRV010000503.1:0-5799 GCA_039201085.1 Myxococcota bacterium
CCCGCAGCTCGCCCGCTGCGGGGTTCTTTTTTGTTCGGACGCCCCAACCATCAACGCTTAACGCAGGGCGCACGTGGGCGCCCTTCCACGCATGAAGGGCCGCACCCTCTCCCGGCCAACCAGCGATTTGACCACCCGAGTCGGCCGTAAACCGCCACCACCTCGCCGGTCAAATCGCTAGACTTGGATTTGAATGCCCAACGCTTCGCGCAGGCGGAAGTAGTTCTCGCTCACGCTGAAGAGCACGAGCTCCTTCAGCTTATCCTTTGCGGGAAGGTCCACGCTGCCTTCGGGTGGGAGCACCTGAAGCATACGCCGGGCCGTGTCGAGGTCGTTGCAGACCAGGAAGCCCGCGCGGACGCCCGTGAGCTCGACGTTCTGCATCCAGCGCTTGATGTCCGTGCTGCCGCCCGAGTCGATGAACTTCCGGCACACGCTGCGCAGGCCGTCCTTGGCGACCGGCTGCATATGCTGGGCGAGCTGCGCCGCCCACTGGTCAACCTGCGGGTCCGCCGGGCCCATGCCGGAGATGCGGAGCGCCGCGAGGAGCAGAAGCCGGAGCTCCGTGTGGCTCGAGAAGAGCGTACGTACGAAGTGCTCGCTGAGGTAGTAGCTCAGGAAGCGACCGCACACGAACATCAGGTCTACGGGGTTGTAGCCGCTGAGCAGCGTTCCCCCGGCGAGCACGGCGGGCGGGTTGCTGCCTCCGATGTGGTTCAAGCCGCCGGGCGTTTGCTGCTGAAGGAAGAGGCGCGGCTGCGTCGGAATGTTGAGCACCTGAAGCACGAAGCCGTAGGTTCGTGCCAGCGCCACCGTGGACGTTGCCGGGTCGACGGGCTTGAGGCGGTGAATGTTCAGGGCCTTGTCGCTCGCGGACTTCACGGCCAGCACAGACGGAGCCATCAGCTCCATGATCTTGCTGACGTAGCGGTCCTCGCCGGGATGGAAGACGTCGTTGAACCACATGGCGCGATCCACGCGACCACGAGGCTTGATCGGCCCCTGCGGCTTGTACTGCGTGTAGAACTGCTGCTGCTCGTTGTCCGCCTTGTTCAGGAACGTCAGCGTGGATGCGAGGCACCAAGCCTTGTCGTACGCGCGCTGGTCGAAGTAGAGCTTGTAGAGCGCTCGGTACGAATCGACGCGGTACGGGTCTTGGCGAAGGAGCCACTGGTGCTCTTCGATGGCGTCGGCCACGCGCTCCGGCATGGCGGTGAAGAGCTCCGCAAGGATCTGATGCTGCTGCGCTTGCGCGCCTTCGGGTGCGAACTGTGTCGATGTCTTGAACGCCTCTGCCGCCGCTTCGAAGTTTCGCTGACGATCGCGGTAGATGATGCCGAGCTGGTGAAAGAGGTTGAACTTCAACTCGTTCTGCTCGGGCTGCTGGATGACTCGGTGAATCATCTTGCGGTACGCACGCTCGAGGGCCTTCCAGTCCTTCTTCACGTTCAGGATCTTATTGATCGCCTCGAAGGCCTTCAGCTGCGAGGTATCGAGGTCGAGTGCCTTGTTGAACTTCTCAAGGGCGCGGTCCGCATCCTTGAGCTCATCGCGAAGAATGACGCCAACGGTGTACGCGTACTTCGACTTCACGGTGTCGCGGTCGTCGAGGGCCGAGATCTGCTCGATGATCTCCACGGCCTGCTCCCACTGGCGCGTCCCCTGGTACGCCATGAGCAACTTGTGAAGCATCTTGTGATCTTCGGGTCGTAGGTCGCTCGCCTCCTGGTAGGCCTCGATGGCCTTGGCGGCGTTGCTGAGCTTATCGTTCCAAAGGTCGCCGACCCGCTCGAGGAGCTTGAAGCGCGCGTCGTAGTCATCTGTTGTCTCGAGGATTTGCTTCGTGAAGTGGATGACCTGCTGCCATTCCTTTTGCGCTTCGTACAGGCCGATCACCGCCTCGAGGGTCGGCTGGTGATGGGGATCCTCCTCGAGCGCCTTGTCGAACATATTGAGCGCTTTGCGTCGCTCCTTCTGCTCGCGCTTGACGATGCCGAGGCGGTAGAAGATGTCGACGATCTCGTCCGGCGCAAGCGCGTCGCGATGATGCACGAGCAGCATCTGGTAGAACTTGAAGGCCTTGTCCCACTGTGCGGCCGCGTAGTGGGCGCCGGCCACACCGAGAAGCGTCGGCAGGTGCGTCGAGTCGACCTGGTACGCCTTCTCGAAGGCCTTGATAGCGTCCTCCGTACGCTCGAGCTTCATCGACGATTCACCAAGGGCGAAGGCCAGGCGATGCTGCTCTTCGGGCTCGCGCTTTCCGCTGCGCTTCACGAGCATTTCAAGGAGCGGCAGCGCATCCGCGTGACGCTCCTGCTTCGTGTACTCGTCGACGAGTGGGAGCGCCGCGTCTTCGTTGTCGCCGTCCTGCTGGAGCGCCTGCTCGAAGGTCGCCACGGCCTTTTCATGCTCGTCAAGGCGCTCCTCGTAGACTTGACCAAGCATCACCAAGCGCTCGGCGATGACGCGCGGGCTCTGCTGGTACTGGGCTTCCTGCTCGAGCAATTTTGCTGCCGCCAAGTAGTCGCCTGCGTCGAGGTTGATCGCCCGCATCGCCGCGAGGGACTCGAGATGACCCGGGTCAAGGTCGATGGCCATCTGGTACTTGTCGAGGGCCGAAGCGCGGTCGCCGAGCTCCTCGTCGAGGATGCGGCCCGCACGGTAAAGCAAGTCCACCTGATGCGCCGGATCCTGCACGAGGCGCGCGAGTTGCTCCATCATCTCGAGGGCCGAGACGTGATCGCCGCGCTTGTCGTAGATACGCGTCAGCGCGTCGAGGGCCTCGATGTCGTCCTCTTCAATGCTGAGCACGTTGAGGTACGCGTCGACGGCGCGGTCCGCATCGTCCAGGTCCGCCGCATAGGTCTCGCCCAAAGCCTTGTAGATGCGAATCTTCTCGGCGCGGTCCGGCGTGGCCGAAACGTGCCGTTCGTACGTTTCGATAACGTCGTCCCAGCGAAGCTGCGCGCGGTAGAGGCGCGCCAAACCGTTGAGTGCGTCCGAGTGTGTCGGGTCGATTTCAACGACCTGCTCAAGGCGCTCCGCCGCCGTGTCCGGCTTGAGGAACTGCTCTTCCCACATGCTGGCCAGCTGCATGAGAATTTCCACGCGCTCGCGCTCGCTCGTTACGAGCTCGAGCTGCGCCTGCAGCACCTCCAGGAGCTCCTGCCAGCGTTCGGTCATCGCGTAGAGGCGTTCCAAACCCTTGAGGGCCGGCATGTTGGCATTCTCTGCCTCGCGAACCTGTACGTACGTTTCGATCGCGCGCTCGGCGTCGCCGACGCGCGTTTCGTACGCTTCCGCAAGCTGGAGCTTCGCGGCGATCGAATCGGCTGGGTCCTCCAGCACCGTTGCCTTCTGCTGAAGGATCTCGATGAGCTTTTCATCGGTCCCGTCAGCGGCGTAGACTTTCTCCAGCGCTTCTAGCGCCTTCAAATGCTGCGGGTACGCGTCGAGGGCCTTGCGGTAGTAGTTCGGCGCCTCGTTCGGCTGGTTCAGGTGACCCTTTGAAAGATCGCCCATGCGCGTGTAGGTGTCGGCAATGATCTCCTTGTCCGTCGAGACGCTGATGATCTGACCGAGAGCCTGCGCGTAGGCGTCGTACTGACCCGTGGACTCGTAGAGGTCCGCCATCGAAACGGTGACGTCGACGTTCGCCGGGTCGAGGGCCTTCACCTGCTGGTAGAAGGGCAGCGCGTACTCTTGGTGGCCAAGCTCCTGGCCGTACCAGCGCGCACACTGCAGGCAGAGCGCAATCTTCACCTGCGGATCTTGCGCTTCCTGAATCGCCTGCTGCGCCACCGTCAGCAGATGACTCCACTGCTCGTTCGTACCGATGGCCCGCGTGACGCGCTCGAGCTCAAGCCATGTGGGCTTGTGAGTGTAGTCGAGGGACCACGCCGCCTCGAGGGTGTCGTAGGCGTCGCCAAGCGACTCCATGCGAACCTCCGAAACCTTCGCAGCCTTCATCAGAAGTCCGCGCTGCTCGTCGACGCTTTCCGCGTCTTCAAAGCGTGTGATGTACATGTCGATGAGCTCTTCGGACCGGTTCGCCTCGCCGTGCAGCTCCTCGAGCTTCGTGAAGGCCAACTCATGGCGCGCGTCGAGGCCGAGAATGCGCTGGTACGCGCTCGTGCCGCCGTCCGGGTTGCCAACCTTCTCGTCCCAATGCTGGGCGATTTCGATCAGCTGTTGAATCTTCTGGTCCGGGCTGTCGAAGGCAATGACGCGTTTTTCCATTGCGCCGATCACGTCTTCCCACATCTCGTCGGCGGTGTGGATTTCCTGAATCGCGTCGATGGCCGCCATGTTGGCGGGGTTCACCTCGAGGGCCTTTTCGTACGAGTCGACGGCGTCCACTGGCTGCTCAAGCTCGCCGCGGTAGAGGCCGCCGAGCTGCATGTAGACGTCCTCGATCTGCGCGTCGTCGAGGGTCGCGGCGCCCACTTCGATCACGCGGTGCAGCGTGTCGACGAGGTCCGTCGGCGCGTTCTGCGCGCGATGAATGTTCGCGATCTGAAAGAGCGCCCCCGTGTTGCCGGGGTCGATGTCGAGCACGCGCTCCCAGCTGTCGAGGGCGTTTCGGCTGCGTTCGAGCTTCTCGTACCAAACGCGGCCGAGGTCCGCGTAGATCTGCACGCGGCCCATGTCCGAGTCGGTGACGGACACTTCGCGGTCGAGCACGTCGACAAGGTCCGCCCAGCGCTCCCGATCGGCGTAGATGTTGCCGAGAGCATTAAGCGCCTCGGGGTCCTCGCCCCGCAGATCGAGCACGCGCTTCCAAAGGTCCACGGCCTTGTCCGGGCTGGCCTGCTGCTCCGACGCGAGGCGCGCCATCTTCGCCAGGATCTCCGACTGGTTCGTGTCGCCGAAGGCCGCCTCCAGCTCCTTGTCGAAGGCATCCGAAAGCGCATCCCACGCGCCCATGCGCGTGTAGATGTCCTGGAGGGCCTTGATCGACTCGGTGTGCTCGGGCTCGAGCTCGCTCAGCACATGGCTGTACACGTTGATGGCCTCGTCCGTTCGGCCGAGGTCGTTGGCGAGCACCTGACCAAGGCGGTAGCTCAAGTCCACCTGATCCATCGTGACGTCGGTGACTTCGAGGCGCTTCTTCAGCACGGAAGCGAGCGCTTCATGGGCGCCGTTTTCGTCGTAGATGCGGTCGAGGGCTTCGAGCGACTCGTCGTCGGCGCTGCCGGTGCCGACGACAAAGCGGTACGCCTCCTCGGCGCGCGCGACGTCGCCGAGCTCCTCCTGGAAGACGCGCGCCAGCCGCTTGCCGACGAGCGTGATCTGCTCCGGGTCCGACGCCGACTGAAGGGCGTCGGCATAGGTGTTCGCCAGCTGGGGCCAGCCGTCGAGCATCGTGCCAAGGCGCTCCACCTCGCTAAGGGTGTGGTCGTGGCTCGGATCCTCGAGCAGCGCGCGCTGCATCCACACGAAGGCGCGGTCGTGATCGGCGGCGCGCTCCTCGGCAATTTCTGCGATGCGATGCATCATCGACACGCGCTCGTTCGGGTCAGGCTGATAGTTCAGCTGCATCTCGTGCACGTTGAGGAGCCGATCCCACGACTCCTGCATGCGGTAGATAGGCTCGAGAATCTCGCCGACGCGTAGCGGTCGAACGCCGTCGGCGAAGAGGAACTCGAGCGCGCTCATCGACTGGGTATGCTCCGGAGCTGCCGCCAGAATCTCCTGGTACTGGCCGATGGCGCCGTCGACGTCGCCAAGGTGGTTTTGCCGCACCTGACCGAGACGGAACTGCAGGTCGAGCATCGCGTCCGGGTGGGGCGCGATTTC
>JBCCRV010000504.1:0-5789 GCA_039201085.1 Myxococcota bacterium
CCCAAGACCCGGTCCTTGCCGTCGCCGACAATGTCCGGGTCCGCTCGCTTTTCCTCCAAGTCCGTTGGCGCGTCGCTCATGGGTTCGCGAGGAACGGGTAGCGCCAATCGCTCGGCGGCGAGAGGTTCTCCTTGATTGAGCGCGGTGAAACCCAACGCATAAGGTTCCACATCGCACCGGCCTTGTCGTTGGTGCCGCTTCCTCGGCCGCCGCCGAAAGGCTGCTGACCCACCACGGCACCCGTCGGTTTATCGTTCAGGTAGAAGTTTCCGGCGCTGAAGCGAAGGCGGTCTTGTGCGTCGCGAAGCACTCGTCGGTCGCGGGCGAAGACCGCGCCCGTGAGCGCGTACGGCGAGGTCGAATCGACGGTCGCCAGGGTCTGCTCCCAGTCGTTCGGGTCATAGGTGAAGGCCGTGAGCACCGGTCCAAAGATCTCTTCGTTCATCAGCCGGTGGCCGGGATCGTCGACGAGGGCGAGCGTCGGCTCGATGAAGTAGCCGGTGCCGTCGCTTCCCCCGCCGCCAAAGCGCACCTTCGCCGAACTCTGAGCGAGCTCCTGGTAAGCCCGGATCTTTTCGTAGGCGCGCCGGTCGATGACGGCGCCTAGAAAGTTCGCTGGGTCGCGCACATCGCCCACCTTCATTTCACCGACGATGGCCGAAACGCGCTCCTCAAGTTCGGCCCAGCGGTTGTTCGGCACGTAGATGCGCGAAGCCGCCGAGCATTTTTGGCCTTGGTACTCGAAGGCGCCGCGGGCCACGGCGACGGCGGCCACTTCGAGGTCAGCACTCTCGTGAAAGACGATGAAGTCCTTCCCACCCGTTTCGCCCACGAGCCTTGGAAAGGAGCGGTAGGTGTCGATTCGGGACGCCACGCCCTGCCAAAGGGCTTTGAAGGTTCTTGTGCTGCCGGTGAAGTGAATCGCCGCGAGATGGGGGCTGGCGAGCACGGCGTTGCCTTGCGTGGGGCCGTCGCCCGGCACGAGCTGAATGACGCCCGGCGGCAGACCCGCCGCCTCTAGCAGCTCGAGGCAGTGGGCTGCGCCGATCATGCCCGTCGTGGATGGCTTCCACAGGATCACGTTCCCCATAAGCGCTGGCGCGAAGGCGAGGTTTACGGCGATCGACAAGAAGTTGAAAGGCGCGACGGCGAATACGAAGCCCTCGAGCGGACGGTAGTCGGAGCGGTTGCGAACACTCGCCGTCGACAGCGGCTGGTGGGCGTGAATCTCCCGCGCGAAGGCCACGTTGAAGCGAAAGAAGTCGATCAGCTCGCAGGCCGCGTCGATTTCCGCTTGGTGAGCGGTTTTCGACTGGCCCAGCATGCACGCGGCGTTGATGCGCTCACGCCAGGGCCCCGCAAGCATGGCCGCGGCGCGCAGGAAAATTGCGGCCCGGTCCTCGAAATCCATCGCCCGCCACGCGGGCGCCGCTGCGAGCGCACCCTCGATGGCGCGTTCCACGACGTCTGCGGGCGTGTTGTGAACCCGCCCCAGCACGTGCGCATGGTCGTGGGGCATGACGACATCCGTCGTTTGGCCTTCGAAGAGCCGCTCCCCATTGATGACTGCCCCCATGACGCGCTGCTCACCAGCGATCGCCGCGATCGCGCGGTCCAGTCGCGCACGTTCATCGCTCGAGGGTTCGTACGGTCGGACCGCTTCGTTTTGCGGACGCGGGTGGGGAAATACGCCTTCGGCCATGGGCGGGAGCATACATCGCTCCGTCGCCATCGATCCTAAAGGTTCGAAAACCTCCGGACGTTTTCGTATGGTGCGTGTCGGTGCCGGATTACCTCGACGGATTCACGCAGCTTCATCGGGTTGACCCCGACGAACGTGCTGCCGTGTGGCGCCAGAGCATGGCCACGCTCGCCGCCGCGGTGGCGGACCATCGGCGCTACGTCCCGCTCGAGGGGCTCGACCCTTCGGAGCTTGCCGCCTCGGTCCGCGTGGCCATTGAAGATGGCCTCGTCGATGAGCTCGGCTTCCTGAGCGAACAGGCCCGCGGCGCCGCCCTGTACGAGCTTGCCAGCGCCCTGCCCAGCGGTGTCGACAAGCGTCAGCTCGGGCGCCGCGTGCTCGCGGGCCTTCGCGGGGCCAGCGGCCGGGCGTTTGTTGGTGTCGCGACTCAAATCGCCCTTGGCGCGCCGCGCGCACTGTCCGGCGCGGCGAATCGCGCCCGCGTCGCGCTCGTTCTCGACCGGCCGACCTCGATGCCGCAAGCCGATGCGATGGCCCTCGCGTTGATCTCGCGCGGCGGCGCCGGCATCGATTGGCTTCAAACGCCGTCGATGGGTTCGCTCCCCTCGCGTCGACTGGCGGCCCGCCTCTTGGAACGCGCGGCCCGCGAAGCGGCGCGGCGCGCTGCCGGCGGCGATGACAGTGGCGTGAGGGTATTCGATGCGCCTGAGATGCGTGCGGCTTGGGACCGGCTGCTCGCGGACCGCGAGTCCCTGGTGTGGCGACACGTGGCGGCGGCGCGCGGTTTGCTCTCACGCAGCCGACCGACCCTTGCCGAAGAGATCGAACGTCACCTCGACGAAGGTCTCGGCATCACGGAGTGGCGTCGTGCGGCCACGAGCCTCGTGGCGAGCATCGCCGTTCAGCCGGACGCGATGGTGCGCGCGCGTGCGCTCCTGGCGTCGCCCGTCGCCGAGCGAGATCCGGGCATGGCAGCCCTAATGGTGACGGCCATTCCGCTGGCTGCCGAGTCCGAGCCGGACGCAGCCGACGAGCTGCTCGACGTTCTCATCAAAGCTGGCGGGCTCGCCGCAGCTGAAGCGTTGGTCGAGATTCGCCGTGGCCGCGCCGGCTTTGGCGAGTGGGCGGCGCGCAGTGCGGCCGCTCGACTCGACGACCGCCTTGGGAACGCGCTCATCTTTGACGACGGCGAGCGCGCCCTTCTTCGGTGCGTGATCGACGACCTTCGTGGTGGCGACGACGAAGGGCTCGAAGCAAGGGTGGAACAAGGCATTGTCGCCTTTCGCGAACACGGACCGGGTGCTGCGGCGCCCCTCGCTGCGGCGGCGCTTGAGGCGGCCACCGAACTCATCGCATCGCTTGAGGAATACACCGTTCAGGACGAAGAGGCCGGACGCATTTGGGCGTTTCGCACGCTCCGCACGATCGACCGCTCGCTCCTTGCTTCCGACGGCCTCGCCAACTTGCTCAACCTCACGGCATCCGGCGCCGACGCGGACGAGGCCCTTCGGTCCTTGGGGGACCTTTTTCAGCGCCTTACGAACTGGCTGGTCATTCATGAAGGGGACGCGGAGCTTGAAGAGTCGGCGCCGCACTTCACGCACCGCATCCGCCGACTCCGGAGTTTTCTGCACCTCGTCGACGCGGACGGGCGTCGCGTCGACGACCGCAGCGAGCTGCTGCGGCAGCGGCGAACCCTTACGGCGCGGGTGCTGCTCGCGCGCGTTCAGCACGACCGCGCCACGACCCTTAGGCGCGCCCTCTGCGCGGCGGCGGCGCGCGCTTGCGACGCGCTCGTTCGCGAAGAGAGCTGCGAGGTCAGCGACGTGCTGCTCGTCGCTGGGCGCGTTGGCCGCGAGACAAGCGATATCCTGGCAATGGCTGAGGCGTCGATGGTGCCGGATCTCGAGGTGTCGCTTCGTGCCTATGCGCGCCTTCGCCGCGTCTTGGCAGCGATGGCGAACGCCGACGCCGAGCGGGCCGCGCGCACGTGCGTCGAGGAGATCGTTCGCTTTGCGCACGACCTTCCAATCGCCACGTCTCCGCGGGTCGAAGCGCTTCGCCACGCGCTGCTCGACCTCGCCTACGCCCTTGAGCCATTGGCGCTTAGCGGCAGCCTTCGCGAGTTTGCCGAACGCACGGCGGGCGAGACCCCGCTCGCGGGTGTGGGGGCGGCGCTTCAGAATCTTGCCCAGCTCACCGCCGGAGCAAGCCGGCGGCTCGAAAGCGCCGTGGTGCGCCGCCCTGAATCGGGCGCCGCCGTACGCTTTATCGACATACACCTGGAGCGCTGCTTTCGTGGCGGCGAGACGGACCTCCCGGGGGCCTTGCGGAGCGCCCTTGCGACCTTCGAGGGCGAGTTGCCAAAGGCAATTGCGGGGGCTGCCGCACGGGTGCTCGAGCTGCTGTCCAGCCTTCCGATGGACTCGGACGTGCTGGGGCGCGCCAGTTTGCTGACCACGACGCCGAAGGAAGTCTCCCTGCCCGCGTGGGTTCCGCCAAGCCGCGTGATCGGCGGCTTCTACCTCGCACGACCGATCGGTATGGGGGCCGTCGGGAGCGTCTTCGTCGCGCGCCGGAGCGACGCTCGCCACGACCCCAGCGCGGAGCAGTTCGCCCTGAAGGTCCCGGACTATTCGGGCGCAGCGGCGCGCACCTTGAGCGAAGAGGAGTTCCTCGATCTCTTTCGTCAGGAAGCCGGCGCTCTCCTCTCCCTTCCGGCCCATCCGAACCTGGCGGGCTTCGTGACCTTCGACGCGCGTGCCCGGCCGAAGCCGCTGCTCGTGATGGAACTGGTCGAGGGGCCCAATCTCGAGCGCCTCGTCGAAGCCCGAAACCTCGACATGGGTCGGGCCTTCGACCTGCTCGAAGGGGTCGCACAAGGGCTTGCAGCCATGCACGCCGCGGGCGTGGCCCATTTGGATCTGAAGCCTTCAAACGTGATCGTACGCGATCCGGACGGGTTGGCCGGGCCAGACGAACCGACGGACCCGGTGCTCGTGGACTTTGGCCTCGCGGGCCGCCAGCTTCGACCGGGATGCGGAACGGCCAACTACGGCGCGCCGGAAGTCTGGGGACAAGACGCGAGCGGCGAAGGGCGCGCCACGCCGGCGGACGTCTACGCCTTTGGCTGCCTTGCCCATGAGTTGCTCACAGGCCAGACGCTCTTTCAGGAAACGAACGACCTCGCGACGATTGCGGCCCACCTTCAACACGACGGAATGCCTGCTCCCGTCGGTCGGCTCACGGAAGATCCCCGTACCGCCGCCGCCGGCGATCTCATTCGATGTGCGATTCGCCGAAACGGTGCGGAGCGCATCACGATGAACGACGTCTGCGCAAACCTGCAGCGCATTCGCCCCTCGATGGAGGGGCTGGAGTGGCCAATCCGGTTGGGAGGGTGAGCGAGCCCGAAAGTGCAACCATGCCGGCAGTGCCACGGTGCCCGTGCCCTCTCGTTTCCGGTTCGGGCTCCGGCTTCGGTTCACGCGACGGTTCCGAGTCAGGCTTGGGCTCCGGTTCGGGTGACAGGGTGGGCGAAGCAGGCTCAGTTCAAGATGAAGGCGGTCTAAGGGCGGCTTCAACAGCCTCGGCGCCGCCTACTCGTCGTCGTCGCCCTCTTCGTCGCCCTCTTCTTCGTCCGCCTCGTCGCTCGCTTCATCGTCGCCCGCATCGCCGGCGGGAGGCGCATCCGACTCGCCGCTCTCCGACGCTTCGACTTCTTCCACCTCGCCGATGGCGTCCCGTTCGCCGAGCCAGTAGCGCGATGTGTCGCCGCCGCCGCCGGTGTATGAAGAGTAGGACTCCCACCAGGAGCGGTTGGCTTCGAGCTCCCGTTGACGTGCGGCCAGGCGCTCACGCCGTAGACCGTTGAGGTCTTCCTGAATCGCTTCTACCCGAAGACGGATCGGTTCGAGCTCGTATGTTGCGATATCGTCGTTCACGGCGCGTTCCGCATACGTGAGCTCGAGCGTGGCCTCGGCGAGCTCAACGGACTTCTCGGCCTCTTTGAGTTCGGCTTCGGCACGGTCGACGCGCGCATCGGCCAGTGCTTCGAGCGCATCGCCCACGCCGCCGGAGGGCGTGC
>JBCCRV010000505.1:0-5777 GCA_039201085.1 Myxococcota bacterium
TTCAAACTCGCGCGTGTGGATTCGTGGTCCGCTCGTCGGCGAGTTTGCGTCTGTGAGGCGAAGGAATCCCCGGCGGATTTCAAGCCGAAGAGATGGCGAAATCGACGATGAGCGGGGCATGAAGGCGCATGCGCGAGTTTGAAGACACGCCCTAGATTGACGGCGGCCGGAGCCTAAGTTCCGTCGCCGCGGGTTCGTCCGCGGGCTCTTGCAGCTCCATGCGCACGCCTTCGAGGTCGGGCAGCTCAAGCCCATCTTCGATTCGCAGCGCTGGAGTCAAACGCGGCCCGCGGAGAATGCCAGGCGAGAGCAGGCTGGCCTCGGGAGCGTCGGCGTCGGCCGTTTCGAAGACGCGTCCGTCGGGGAGCGCGGAAGCGTCGAGGCCGCCATCCGGAAAGACGCCGCCGTCCGGCGCGAAACCGTCGAGGCCACCGTCGATGAACTCCGGTGCTTCGCCGAGCAGAACCATGGCCTGACGCTCGGCGTCCGCGGCGCAGGCGTCGTCGAGCATCATGCGGCAGACGGCTGCGTCCACCCACTCATGATAGAGCGCGTTCATGTCGCGGCTCATCGCATGGCGTACGCCGTCGAAGACCCGAAGCTCCGCTTCAAAGCCGCGCGTCATCAGATGGTCAAAGAGCGCTTCCGTCGGCTCGAGCGGAATCGTCGGATCTTGCACCCCGTGCATCGAGCGAATCGGTGGGTAGTCGAGGTCCCAGCGCGGATAGGGTGGTACGAGCGGCGGCGGCAGCCAGCACGCCATCGGCAGCGCTTCGCCGACCACATCGTCGTGATGGAGCGCAAGGGCGATGGTCATGATGCCGCCCTGACTGAACCCCGTAACGATCGGCCGGCCTCGCACAGGGATGGTGGCCGTCAGCGTGCGCATCATGTCTGCGACGTGGCTCGCCGCCGCAAAGAGCGTGGACGAAAGGCGATCGACGAGTCCCTGACCCACATAGACCGGCAGCCACTCGAATCCGTCGCCAAGCGGATCGGCGGCCTGCGGCAGGATGATGCGTACCGGATGATGCAAACCCAAAAACGGACCACCGGGCACATGGGCGCGACCACCGCGCCCATGGAGCACGACGATCGTCGGCAAGCGATCGTCGAAGTCGGCGTCGCCCACGATCGCCTCAATGTAGACAAGATCCTCCCACTGGCCGTCGCGCGCCTTGAAGCTTTCACGCGGTGGCGGAAGCTCTGGGAGCAGCGGACCCATGTCGACGCTCGTGTCGGACGCTTCCGCGTCCACGGTCGCATCGAGGGGCGCCGCGCGATCGGCTTCATCGCGCGTCGGCGGCCAGCTTGGTGCTTCTTCCGAGCCGCCACGAACGATATTGGCGGCGAGCTCATTAAACTCCTCGTAGCGCCCATCGATGCGCAGGCGGTATGAGTAGTAGCCCAGGAAGCTGCCGGCGATGAAGAGCGGCACGCCGACGACAAGGGCGGCACGCGCCGCTCCGAGTTTGGCCAAGGCGCTCATCGCCCTCGCACCCTCGCCTGCATCGACCGCGCCATCGGCCTAGTCACCTGGTCCAGGTGGCTAGAGCTCATCGTAAACATCCCGATGGCCAGGTTCTTGAGCCGACTGCAGGAGAGTGAGCGTCCGCGAACCGAAGGAAATACCAAGCATCTTCGAGGTGAGGGGATGGCTGAAGGGCGTGTGAGCGGGCGTGAACATGGCCGACGGGATTTTTGCGATGAGCGCTAACTCTCCCACAGTCGTGGACCCTTTTGGTGCATCGATTCGACGTCGCCTTGCGAGGCGCCGCCTTCGCCTTCAGGACCGCGCCGTGCGAGGCCCGTTCCATCCCGAGGTGCCCTTTTCGCCGCGGCGCGCCCCCTTTTTCTACGGGTGGGTCGTGGTCGGCGCGGCCACCCTCGGGCTCTTCGCCTCGATTCCGGGTCAAACGATGGGCGTGAGCGTCTTCAACGACGCCCTCATCGACGCGACGGGCCTGACGCGCCTCGCCGTCGCCAACGCCTACCTCGCCGGTACGGTCGCGAGCGGCCTTTGCCTTCCCTGGGGCGGTACGCTGCTCGACCGCTTCGGCGCTCGCCAAGCGATCGTGGCCGCTTCGATCGGCCTGGGCGTCATGCTTGTGCTGCTCTCGCACGTCGATCACCTCGCACCGAGCGGCGCTGAGTTTGTCGTGCTCGCGGCCCTCTTTTTTGGGCTTCGTTTTAGCGGTCAGGGCATGCTCGCCATGACCTCGCGCACCACGATGGCGCGCTGGTTCGAGCGCATTCGAGGCTTCGTTGCCGGCGTGAGCGGCGTCTTTGTTGGCTTCGCCTTCGGCTACGCGCCGCGTCTCTTCGACGCTTGGATCGAGCGGGCCGGGTGGCGCGGCGCATGGCGCGAGATGGCGCTGATCGTCGGGGTGGGCTTCGCGTTCATCGCATGGCTATTCTTTCGAAACCGGCCCGAAGAATGCGGGCTCACCCTCGATGGCGATCCGCCGAAGGAAAAGCGCGCCGAGGCCGCAGAAGAGGAGCCTTCGAAGACGCGCCGTCAGGCCCTGCGCACGGTAGCGTTCTGGGCCGTCACGATTTGCCTCTCGTCGCAGGCGCTCATCATCACCGGCGTCACCTTTCACATCGTCGACATCGGCGCGAAGGTGGGGCTCGAGCGCGCCGCGGCCGTCGCCGTCTTCTTGCCAATGGCCGTCGTGTCCACCACGACAGGATTCTTCGGCGGCGCCCTCGCCGATCGGGTACGCGTTCGCACCCTGCTGGCTCTCTTCGTCGTCGCGCAAACGCTCGGACTTGTCGGAGCCGCCTACCTGGAGACCGGTCCAATCCTCTTCATGGCCGGCTTTGGCATCAGCGGCGGCCTCTTTGGCCCGATCGCCCAAGTCGCCTATCCCCGCTATTTCGGGCGCCAGCACCTCGGCGCCATCGCCGGTGCGCAAATGATGGCGGTCGTGCTCGGCAGCGCCGTCGGTCCCTCCCTTCTGGCCGTCAGTGAACGACTCACGGGAAGCTACGGCCCGGCGCTCCTCGACCTCATTGCCTTGCCCGTAGTCGGGGCCGCACTCGCCCTGCGAATGGAACGGGAGCCTAGCTAGCGTTCGTAGCGGCCGCGGCCTGAGCCTTCGACGTAGCGGCGAAAGGTCCAAGGGATCTTGAGCACCCACTCATGCAGGCGCTCGCGAAGGGCGCCGGTGAGCAAGCCGTCGCCCGCGTCCACCATCGCCCCAAAGGTCACCAACGTTCGCTGACCGCGGGCGCGCAAGCGAAAGAACCCCCACGCCGCCCGAATGTCGTGCGGCCGTTCGGGCACGAGGCGGAAGATGACGGCGCGACGGGACGCGTCGAACTCGAAGCGCAGCGTGTAGGACGCGTCCACGGGGCCGACATCGTGGTGAAACTCGATTTGCCGCTCGCGGTTCGCGTCGCGGCTCACCTCGCGCGCGGACTCCACCTGCGGAAGCATGTGCCGGTAGTGAGGCGACGTATCGTTCAGGGCGCGCCAAACCGCATCGACGGGCAGGTCCACCAAGATGTAGCTCGTACCGCCGAAGAGCCGAAGGGGCCCGCGGCGTTCGGTCGTCGGTCGAACCACGAGCTCGCCACGCTCGATCGACGCCCGCTCGGACGCGCTCAAGCGGCGACGCAGATTCCCCTGGGCCTGCGCCACGGGCAGAAACAGCGAGAAGAGGGCAAGGGCGAGGGACGTTCGAAGAAGCATGGCGAAGGCGGCGATGAGACGGCTCATAGGCCAAGAACTTCACCGTGTTCCAAGCAGTCGCGACAAACGGCTCCCACGCCCGCTGGCAACGGGGCGTGCGCCCGGACGAGCCCCCAGGAGCTCTCGTTCCCTCCGCGCTCAGTCTTTCCAGCAGTTGGGGCAGGCGTTCTTCTTGCCGTCGTAAAGCGAACCGCACGCGGGGCACTTACGCCGAAAGCGCAAGGTGGGATCCCGTTCCTTACGGCCCGGGCGCACGCCGCTCGGCAGTTCGTCCATCAGGAGCTGAACGGCCTCAAGCTTCTCTTTGCCGCTATCTTCCGGCAGCACACGAATCTCCACCTCGGGAAGGGGAATCTTCATCGTGGGCGGGTCGTCCTCTTCATCCTCTTCGACCACGGGCTCGAGTTCCGGTTCGTTGATCACGAGGATCTCCGGCTCCGAAGCGTCTCCCTGACTGGGCGGAAGCGGCCGGCGGCGAAGCGTCGGCGTGGCCCAGTCCGCATCTGAGAGGGCGTGCGTGTCGAAGACGATGATGGCCGTGTTGTCGTGCGCGTTCGGCGCGTCGGCTACGTCCAAGAGCAGCTTTACGAGCGCCGGAGGGCGAACGGGCTGTCGAAGGGCGTCGGCGATCTGCTCTTCGTCCAGCTGGTCCGTCAATCCGTCGCTGCAGAGCAGGTATCGGTCACCCGGCACGAGCGCGATCGACTGCACGGACACGCGCACCCGGGGCTCCATGCCGAGCGCGCGGGTGATCACCCGCGGGGGGAGGGACGCAGCGCGCTCGTCTTCGATCGCCGGAGCGAGCTCAAGGACGTCGTTGGCGAGCGAATGATCTTGGGTCAGCAGCTCGACGTGGCCGCCCCGAAGGCGGTAGCAGCGGCTGTCGCCCACATGGGCCAAATGCATCACCCCGATGCGGCGATTCACAAGCGCCGCCACCACCGTGGTGCCCATGCCTTGAAAGCGGTCCGACGTTCGCGCCAGCTCCACGATCTGCGCATTCGCAGAATGCACGGCGGCCGAAAGGCGACGGGCGCCCAGGGGAATACCGAGTACGTCAAAGCCCGCGGTCTTGGGCATTTGCTCGATCTCGTGGGCGATCGTCGAAGTCGCGAGCGAACTTGCCACGTTGCCAGCGTTTTCCCCGCCGGCACCGTCGGCCAGCACGAAGAGCCCCAGCTCTCGCCGAACGAGGATCGCGTCCTCGTTGTGATCGCGGCGTCCGATGTGGGTGTCACCCGCGGCAACCACCCTAAGCAGGGGCTCGTCAGCCATGGTGCATAGCGTACTGCCTTTGCCATCGGACCCGAAGGATCAAATCCGCTCCCTCCCGGCTGAAGATCGCGACCATCGTGCCGTTTCCCTAGGCAGGTAGCGAGCCATGAGCCAAGACAACAACATTCGTCACCTCCGTTCGAAAGTGACGCCCGAAACCGAACCGATGAGCCCCCGACGGTCCCGCTGGCCCGTCGCCCCTGGCAGCATTGCCGAGGCGTTTCGCCGCTGGGAAGAAGAAGAAGGCGGGCCCCGCCACGCGGCGCCGGACCCCGTCGAACCCGGCGGCGGCCCCTCGGCGAACGCCTAAGCGACTTGTTCTAAGCCCGCCCGCAAACGGCATACGCGCGGCCACCCGGTGCGCTATCGAGCCCACGACCGGATAAGCGATCGGCCTTGGTGAAACTCCTGACGGTCACCCTGGGTGAGCGTCAGGGTGAAGAGTGAAGGGGGAGCGTGAAGGGTGAGGAGCGACGTGTTCGATGACGGCACCCGCACGAGGGATCCGCCCATTCTTCACACCACGTCTGCGCTTCACTCGCCACGCCCACACTTCACTCGTCACGCCCACACTTCACTCGTCACGCCCACGCTTCAGTCGTCACGCCTACGCTTCACTCGCAAGCCCACACTCTGCTTAGGACAAACCCTCTCTGCCAGGGGACTAGGCCACGAACAAGCGACCTTTTTCAAAGGTCCGCTTCTTTGTGGGCTAGGCACGGCGGAGCCGTGCACGTTTGGGGTGAAGTCATCTCGAACCTAGTTCGAGTGACGAGGGGCCCTTGTGAAGGGCCCCTAATGAGAA
>JBCCRV010000506.1:0-5762 GCA_039201085.1 Myxococcota bacterium
AAACTCGCCCATGTGCGAGACGTCGAAGAGGCCGGCGCTCTCACGTACGGCCGTGTGCTCCTTGACGATGCCTTCGTACTGGACCGGCATGGCGTAGCCGGCGAAGGGCACGAGGCGTCCGCCGAGGGCGTTGTGGGTTTCATAGAGGGGAGTGCGAAGTAGGTCCGTCACGGGGCGCACCGTACCTGTTGGCAAGGCGGGTGGGGACCGCTTTTCGCCCCTTTCGGGATTTCCGCGGCGGTCCTTTTTCGAGGGTCGGGAAAAATGTAGGCAACCATCTTACATGTGGGCGGAAGACCGCGCCGGGCCGCGTTTGTGCGGCTCGACCACCCGTCGCCAAGGAGTCCTATGCCCGCCGTCGTTTTGAGCCGAAACGGTCGCGCCCTTCGTCACTACGCCGTGAGCGGCGGCGAGTGGATCGGTCGAAGCCACCGCTGCCGTGTGGTGGTGCCCGACCCCGACGTCTGCGACCACGCCTACCGCGTCGAGTTTGCGGAGGGCGAGCTCCAGCTCGTGGACCCGCAGGGAAGGAAGCACCCGCTCCGCGTTGGCGAAGGCATCGACATCGGTGCGTATCGGGTGGAGTGGCGACAGGCCGAGGAGACACCGGTCACGGCCGTCGCCCGTCCCGCGCCGCTCCGCTCCGAGCGCTACACGCTGCGCGCCAAGGGGCGTCGGCAGAGCCTTCGCGAAGGCGCGCTGGTGGTTGGTTCGAGCGCGGCCGCGCACTTTCGCCTCGAGGACCGGACCGTGTCCGGCCAGCACTGCAGCTTCGAGCCGTGCTCCGGCGGCGTCGTCGTTCGCGACCTTGGTTCGCTGAACGGTACGTGGGTGGACGGCCAGCGCGTACTCGGTGCCCTCGAAGTGCAGGGCCGCCGCCATATTCGCGTGGGCCGAACGCAGCTGCAGCTCCAGCCGAAGGACGACGCGCCGGACTTCGTCGCCGCCTCGAAGGTCATGCGCGCGCTCCTCGAGGACGTTCAGCGCTTTGCGCGCCTTCCGTACCCCGTGCTCATTCTCGGCGAGAGCGGCGCCGGCAAGGAGGGCGTTGCGCGCCGCCTGCACGAAGAAAGTCCGCGGGCCCTTGGGCCCTTCGTGACGCTAAACGCCGGTGCGCTCTCGCCGGAGCTCATCAACAGCGAGCTCTTCGGCCACGTTCGCGGCGCCTACACCGGGGCGAGCGCGCGGCGCGACGGGGTCTTTCAGCGGGCGCAGGGTGGCACGCTCTTTCTCGACGAGATCGGCGAGCTTCCGCTCGTGCAGCAGACGCGGCTTCTGCGCGTGCTCGAGGAATGGAAAGTGCGACCGGTGGGCAGCGACCGCGAATACGATGTGGACGTGCGACTCGTCTGCGCGACAAACCGCGATCCGCTGGCGCTCGTGCGCGACGGGCGGCTGCGCCGCGACCTTTACCACCGCATCGGGCGACTGCTTTTGAACGTCCCGCCCCTCCGCCAGCGCGGCGAGGACATCGAGCCGCTCGTGCGCCTCTTCCTGCGCAAGCATGCCGCCTTTGGCGGCCACCGCGAGCTCGACGCGGACGTGCTGCCGATCCTTCGCGCGCAGCGCTTCGACGGGAACGTGCGCGAGCTGCGCAATCTGGTGGAGCGCTGCGCCGCGCTTAGCGACGCGCGCATCGACGTGGAGCTCGTTCGTCGCGTGCTCGGCGAAGACGAGCAGGCGGACCTGCAGGACGTCCTGGCAAGCTACGGCGGCAACGTGTCGGCGGCGGCGCGTGCTGCGGGGATGCCGCGCAGCACCTTTCGCGACCGCATTCGCAAGCTCGAAGAAGAGGAACTCGCAGAGAGTGGCTACCGCCGTGTGGGGTAGGGCAGACCACGACTTGCCGCACCGCCAAACTCCGCCGAGACTGACATCATGGACTCCGTGAAGAAGAAGCCGCCGATGCCCATCAAGGTGCCCCGGAAGCCCGCTCCCCCGCGGACTGCCGAGCAAGATGCTGCGCTTGACGATTTCTTCGCCGAGGTCCGACCGGAAGGTTTCTCGGACCAAGAGCTGGAGGATGCGGAACGGGTTTGGCGACGCACGCTTGAGCCATGAACGCCGGCATTACGCTCGACACCGGGGCGCTCATCGCTTTGGCGCGCCGAAAGCGGGAGGCTGTGAACCTGTTGCGGAACGCCCAGCTTCGAGGCCGACCTATCACGGTGCCCGCGGTGGTTATTGCGGAGTGGTGGCGCGGGCAAAGAGGGGTGTCATCCAAGCTGCTGAAGGGCCTGCACGTCGACCCCGTAGAAGCGACGCTGGCATTTGTGGCCGGTGAGGCGCTCGGTCACACCGGTCAGCGCGCCGGTCGGCCCGGCGTGGTGGATGCACTGGTGATGGCGTCGGCTGCTCAGCGTGGTGACGTCGTCTATACCTCGGACGTACGTGACCTTGAGCGGCTCCGTGGGGCCTTTCCCGAAGTCCGTGTGTTTCGCGTCTAGGCGACTCAGGAGTCGGCGCCGCGGGCTCGGCGGAGCGCGTCCGTTAGCAGGCGCCGACGGAGGCGAAGGAGTTCGGCGCCGACTTGAAGGGCGCGGCCGGGGCGTGCGGTTTTCGATACGCCGGCGAGGCGGGGGCGGCATTCGATGGTGACTTCGGCGGCTTTGAGACCGGCGCGAAGCGCGCGGATGGGCACCTCGAAATTGAGAAAGAAGGTGTCGGCGTCGAGCTGGTCCGGATCGAGCAGCGACGTGCGAATCAGGTAGGGGCCTTCGCTTCGAAGGCGAACGCCGTGCACGACGGTGATGAGGGCGCGCACCCCCCAGGAGAGAACCTTGCGCGCGGCGCCGTCGTTGCGCAGGCGGTACACGCTGAGCACGAGCGCGGCGTCGCCTCGGGCCTCGTAGAGCGTCTGCACGGACTCGGGCGGAATCTGTCCATCGGCGGGAAGAAAGGTCAGCCACTCGCCCCGGGCGGCGCGGGCCGCGGTTTTGAGGGCCGCGCCCATGCCGCCGTTTTGCGCGCGACGGAGTACGCGCGCGCCGTAGCTTTCGGCGAGCTCCGCCGTGTCGTCGCTCGAACCATCGTCGACGACGAGCACCTCGACGTCCGCGTGAAACCCGCTCCGCCATGCGTCGAGCTCTTCGAGCACGGGCACGATATTCTGGTGCTCGTTGTAGGCAAGCACGGCGACGGTGATCGCCGTCACGAATCGACCGCGCGGTAGCGCAGCACCTGGGCGGGGTTTCCGGCGACGACGGCGAAGGCCGGCACATCCTTCGTAACGACGGCGCCGGCGCCCACCTGCGCGCCTTCCCCGACGGTCACGCCCGGAAGGAGGATGGCGCCGACGCCAATGTCCGCATGCGGTTCAATGCGGACGGGCGCGAAGGATAGGGGGGCCTCCAAGATGGGCCTTCCGCGCGTGCCATCGCCGTGGCTCGACGTGAGGATCAGCGTGCCCGGACCGATGCCGACGCGGGCGCCGATGTGCACGTTGCCGGCGCTGTGAATGAAACAGCGCGCGCCGATCCACGTGCCCGCGCCGACGAACATCTCGCCGAGGTGATGGCCTTCAAGGATCGCGCCGTGGCCGACGTAGACGCCGCCTTCGATGTGAACGCGGCCGGGATGAAAAACGCGCACGCCGTCCTCAAAGACGGCGTCTTCGCCGCACGTGCCGAGGGCCGCGCGAAAGTCGAAGCCGGTTCCCTTCGAACGGTACATGGCGCGAGCGTATCAGTTGCCGCTCGCCGGCTCTGCGCCATCGGCGTCGGGCGCGTCTTTCTTGGGCGTAGCCACGAGCACGAGGCCGCCGGCAAGGGCCGTCACGAGCTGCACGATCAGCAGGCCCAAGCTCGCCGCCGTGGCGCTCGCATCGCTGACGCCGACGGTCCCGAAGAGCACCACGAACGCCGTTTCACGTGCGCCTAGGCCCGCGATGGTGGGAAGGTACAGGGTCAGCAGGGCCACGGGCACGAAGGTGATGGAGGTGATCACGGACACCTCCGGCTCCAGGCTCGCAATGAGCATATGCGCGCTGAGCGCCACGGTGGCCTGCGTCATGATCGAGCAGAGCAGGACGCCGACGAGCATGCGCGGCGAGGCGAGGCGCGGAATGCTCGCCAGCAGCGTGCCGAGGCGGCCCGGCGCGAAGGACGCCGCCCGCCGCAACATGCCCACGCCCAGCGCGGCGACGAGCGCGGCGCCCACGCCGAGCGGGGCGAGCCAGAGCGGAAGTTCGACGCCATCGATCGTTGGCGCAAGGGCCGAGGCCAGCAGCACCAAGCCGCAGAGGCCGAAGAGCCGTTCGACGGCCACGACGATCCACGCGCCCGTGCGGCCTTCGAAGGCGTCGCGGGTCGCGTGGGCGCGAAGCAGGTCGCCGCCGACGTTGGCGGGCACGAAGGTGTTGAAGAAGAAGCCGACCCAGTAGAGCCGAAAGAGCGTGCGAAGGGGCGGGACGGCGCTGGCGCCGTAGGCCTTGAGGGCAAAACGCCACCGAACGGCGCCGACGCCAAAGTTGACGATGCTCAGGGCGATGGCCGCGGCAAAGGCTGTAGGTGCGATGCCCGCGACCGCATCCCGGAGCTCGCTGAGCGAGAGGTCCGTGAGTGAAAGCCAGAGGGCGAAGCACGCGCCCGTGATGACGAGGCGCAGCCCGAGCCGGAGGGCGGACTTCATTCGCCGGCCTTGGCTTGTTCTACCGCGGCGTGCTCCAGCGCGGCGAAGACCGCATGCCGGTCCGGCGACGCGGCAAGTCCCGCTTCGATCTGCTCGGACCACGCGTGCCGTCGCTCCGCGATTTGCGGCGCGTAGTCTTCGAGCACCACCAGGATCGCGTTCTTGTCGGGCTCGAGTACCTCGAGCCGTTTTCGGCCGGCGAGTGCGCGCTGGAGACGCTCGGCGATCGTGGGGACGTCGTAGCCGTTCGTGCCGTAGGCCTCGAGCCGCTGCAGCAGCGCATGGTAGCGTGTTCGGCCGTCGGCGCTTCGCAGGTGCGCCACGCCGCGGCCGCTTGCGGCGCCGAGGGCGATGGCTTTCACGTAGTCCTTCCCCTCTCCGTCGTTCACGAAGGCGCGGTCGAGGAGCAGCTCGGCGCCGATGTGGCCGACGGCCATGGCCGTGCCCCGGCGTACGTCGCGCTCTTGAAGCGCGCGCGTCATCCAGTGGTTGAAGCGCACGAAGTCTTCGGTGACGTGAAAAACGCGGTCCGTTAGGTGATGCATGGCGACGCCCGCGTCGAGTTCGGCGTCGAGTTCGTCCGGGCGCTGGAGTCGGTCGCGACTCATCGTGGCAAAGTCAGGCACCATCGATCCGAGCACGAAGGCGGGGCCCGAATGCATGCGGCTCGCAAGGACGGCGTGGCCAAAGAAGTTCACGTTGCCAGCCAGGCTTTCACGTGGTCGTCCGAAAGCAAGGCGGCGGACGGCACCGACCGGTCGATGCCCCGTTCGCCGCCAAACCAGGTGCGCTGGCGGCGGGCGTAGATGCGGGTCGCCTTTCGAATTGCTTGTCGGGTCTCAGGCCAGGGCACGTCATCGAGCAGGTGCCGAACCATCTGCGCATAGCCTACGCTGCCAAAGGCGCGCGCGCTGCGGGGCCAGTGCTGCAGCAGGCTTGCGGTCTCTTGCTTCCAGCCGAGCTCGACCATCGTGTCGATGCGGGCCTCGATGCGCGCGTCGTGGTCCTCAGGCGAGGGCAAGACGCAGAAGAGGCTGCGGTAGCGATCGGCGCCGCGCGCGTGGGCGGCCCGGAGGGCGCTCAGCTTCTCGCCCGTTTGCTCGTACACTTCGAGGGCCCGCGAGACGCGCACG
>JBCCRV010000507.1:0-5757 GCA_039201085.1 Myxococcota bacterium
GTCTTCCTGCATGGCGGTGGCGATAACCCATACACGTTTATTCGCTACGGACTCGAAGCGCGTTTGAACGAGGCGGTGCGCGACGGCGCAATCCCGCGCGTCGTGATGGTCTTCCCCCAGGGCGACGATGGCTTCTGGGTCAACTGGTACGACGGCACGCGCAACTACGAGGATTGGATCGTGGACGGCGTGATGAACGAGGTTGCCGACCGCTGGCACACGGCGGCGTGTCCGCGCGAGTGCCACGTAATGGGCGTGTCGATGGGTGCTCACGGCGCGCTGCGCTTTGCGCTCCACCGGCCCGAGCGCTTTGCGAGCGTTACGGCGCTCAGCGGTCCGATTTTCGACGTGCCGCTCATGGCCGAGTTCACCGGCAACCGACTCTTTGCGTCGCTCATTCCGATGGACCGCATCTTTGGACCGACGAGCCCTCGCTCACGCCTGCGCAACGAAGACTTCTACACGCGCTGGCGCTCCGCCGATGACGTAGGCATGCCCGTGTTTCTCTCCTGGGGCAGCAACGACCGCGGCGGGATCGATCGCAGCAACGCCAAGTTCGCCCGCCATCTGCGCGAAGCCGGCGTACCGCTGACGGCCTTTGAATACGACGGCAACCATTCGTGGGTGAGCTGGACGCCGGTCATCGTCGAGGCGTTGCGCGTTCAGGTGGCGGGCGCCGAGCTCAGCGCGGACTTCGCGTCGCGCCCGAACGGCAGCGAGGGGAGCGACTCGTGAGCGAACGAATCGGGTGGGCCCTGATCACCGGCGCCAGCCGCGGCATTGGCGCGGCCATCGCCAAGCGCCTGTCGGCCGACGGCTGGCCGATCCTCATCAACTACCGCTCGAACATGGAAGCCGCCGAGTCCGTGAAGGCGGAAATCGAAGCCGCGGGCGGCACGGCGCGGCTCTTGCCGTTCGACGTGACGGACGGCCCCGCTGTGGCGGAGGCGCTCGCTTCGCTTCACGCCGAGGAGCAGCACGTCGACGTGCTCGTGAACAACGCGGGCATCGCGGCGGACAACAGCTTTCCAACGATGACGGCGGACCAATGGACGAGCGTCACGCGCACCACCCTAGACGGCTTCTTTCACGTCACCCAGCCCCTGGTCATGCCGATGGTGCGCAAGCGCCGAGGACGCATCATCAACGTGTCGAGTGTGAGCGGCGTCGCGGGAAACCGCGGACAGGTGAACTACTCGGCGGCGAAGGCGGGCCTCATTGGCGCGACGAAGGCGCTTGCCATCGAGGTCGCCAAGCGAGGCGTCACGGTCAACGCCATCGCGCCCGGTCTGATCGAGACGGACATGATCGAAGGCGCGCCCATCGACATGATTCTCAAGGCGATTCCGATGCGACGAATCGGCACCACGGAAGAGGTCGCGAGTCTCGTAGGATGGCTGGCGAGCGATGAGGCCGGGTATATCACCGGTCAGGTCATCACGATGGCCGGCGGGCTCGGATAGGGCGGCGCCGTCACTCTTCTCGCTTACTTACGCAGCTTACGGACGCGGCGACATCGGCTCGCAACCGAATGGCATCGCGTCTCCGGTGGTCTAGACTCGCCTGGTGGAGCATCCCGAACCGGCAGCGGGGCGTGAAGAAGCGCGCCGCCGACCGACCCTGCTCGGGGTGGTCGTCGTCGTCGCCGGCATCGTGCTGAGCGTGGGCTACCCGCTGTTGATTTGGTGGAGCCTCACGCGCTACTCGGCCCGAACCACCTCGCTTATCGCCCTTTCGGCCATCGTGCCCCTCGCGCTCCTGCGCGCTTATCGCATGGGCCGCGCGCACGTGCTTACGGTGCTGCGCGTGCCGGCGGCGATTGGCGCGGCGCTGGCTATCGGTGCGCTCACGGACGATCCACGGGCCATTCTCGCAACGCCCGTGCTGATCAGCGCGGCGCTGCTCCTTTCCTTCGGCTGGACGCTGCGGGAAGAGATGAGCATGATCGAACGCTTCGCGCGCATGCAAGAACCGGAACTCAGCCCGCCCAAAGTGGCCCACTGCCGACAAATGACGGTCCTCTGGTGCGTTTTCTTCGTGATCAATGGCGCCATCGCCGGGGCGCTGGCCGTGGCGGCGCCCCTTCAATGGTGGGCTGCCTACACGAGCGGCATCGCCTACGCGCTGATGGGGATGCTCTTCGCGTTTGAATACGCGCTGCGAAAGTATCGCTTTCGCGACTACGGGAAGAACCCCCTCGATGCGCTTTTGAAGCGCGTTTTTCCCGCCGAGGGCGAAGGATGAGCCGCAGCGCGCGCGCCCTCGAGTACCGCGGGCGAAGCTACACGCCGGACCGGCCCGAAGGGCGCGCCGAGAAGGACTGGCGGGCGATCGACGAAGCCGGCACGGTCGCCGGCCTTCGCGCACTGGTGATCATGGCGACGGTCTTCGGCCGCCCGGCGGCGCGGGCCGTCGTGCGCCTCGTCGCGGCGTACTACGTGCTCGTGTCCCGCGCTGCGCGTCGACATATTCGGCATTTTCGCTCGCGCCTCGGGCTGCGAACGGGATTTCTCGACCTCTACCGGCACGTGCTTCGTTTTGCGCAGTGCACGCTCGATGCGCTCTTCTTCGTGCGGGGACGTACCGATCTTTTCAAGATCACCCGCGACGGCCACGGACACCTCGAAGCCCTTCGCAGTTCGGGCCAGAGCGCCGTGCTTCTTGGCGCGCACGTGGGCTCGTTCTACGCGATGCGCCAGCAATCGAAGCACGAAGAGCTTCCGCTCGTGCCAGTCATGTACACGAAGAACGCCCGACGTCTGAACGCGCTTCTGGAAAGCCTGGACCCTTCCAGCACAACGCGCTTCGTCGAGATAGGCGACGGCGGACAGATGGAGTTCATGCTTGCGATTCGCGAGCGCATCGATGAAGGGGCGCTCGTCGCCATTCTCGCCGACCGGGTGCCCGCGGACGGCCGAAGTGTGGAGGTCGACTTTCTCGGCGGCCGCGCGCGCTTTCCCGTCGGGCCCTACATCCTCGCGGCAGCGCTGCGGTGCCCGGTCTACTTCACAGCCGGCATCTACCGCGGCGGAAATCACTACGCCCTCAAGTGCGTACCCTTCGCCGAGCGGGTGGTCCTGCCGCGCCGCCGTCGCCAGCAGGCGCTGACCGAATACGCGCAGAAATACGCCCAGCTCCTTGAGGCGGAGTGCCGTTCGGCCCCAGACAACTGGTTCAACTTCTTCGACTTTTTTGGCGACGAAACGTCGTCCGAAAGCAGCCCGCCGTGAAGAAAACTGGACCCTCCGCCGTCTACGAGCAACGCGTTCCCTTTCACGATTGCGACCCGCTCAACATCGTATGGCACGGCAACTACTACAAATACCTCGAAATCGCGCGCGAGACGCTCATGCGCCAGCAGCGCCTCGACGTGCCCGATCTCATCGAGCTCGGCTACGCGATGGTCGTGATCGAGAGCCGCTGCCGCTACGCCTTTCCACTTCGCTTCGGCGAGCGCTTCACGGTGCGCGCGCGTCTCGTCGATTGGCATCAGCGCCTTCAGTTTGCCTACGAGATTCGCAACCTCGACCACAGCGATCGGCGCGTGGCCCGGGCGTGGACCACACTCGTCGCCATGCGCGAAGGCGAGATGCTTTTGGAGACCCCCGATGAAATCGTTCGGCGCATCGAAGCGGGCTAGAGCTCATCCAAAGAGTCGCCGCGGCCATGTTCCTGCAAGCTCACACGGCCTTCAGCCATCCCCTCACCTCGAAAAGGCTCGACATTTACCTCGGCTCTTGGACGCTACACACCGCGCGTCGGTTCAAACACCTGGCCACGGCGATTTTGGGATGAGCTCTAGAACCCTCATGCTCCTTGTGGCCGCAGCCTTCGCGTGGGCGACGGGCACGGCGCACGCGCAGGCGCCGACGCTGGAGCGCGTGCTTACGGCCTTTGCCGACGTGCCCGGCCTCACGGCGAACTTCGCCGAGGAAAAGCGCATCGCACTCATGGCCGTGCCCGTGCGAAGCGAAGGCACGATCACCTACGTGCCCGGTCGCCTTCTGCGCACCGTCACGGCGCCGACGCCGAGCGTCGCCCTGATCGAAGCGGACCGGCTCACGATGCGTGCCGGCGAAGACCGCCAGGTTGTCGACTTTGCCTCCAACCCGCTCGTCGCCGCCTTCGTAGGCTCGATCCGCCACGTGCTGGCCGGCGACCGGGAAGCTCTGGCGGCGGACTACGATTTGGCGTTCAGCGCCGAAGGGTCGTCGTGGACCCTTTCGCTCACGCCGAAGGGCGCGCGGCTCCGCCGCTTCCTTCGCGTGATGGAGCTTTCGGGCACCGCAGGGGAGAACGTTCGCCTCGAGCGAATTCGCATGGTCGAGCAAAGCGGCGACGAAACGCTGACGACTTTTTCGAACGTCCGCATTCAGCGCTTCACCCCAGCCCAGGTGCGCGAGCGCTTTCGTGTCCAGTAGGCCGGCCGGCTTGCGTCGACCGATTTGAGTGAAAAACTGCGTTCTTATGAAACTTGTTGGGGGAATCGCTGCGCTCCTTTTGCTGACGAACACCGCCGTCGCGCAGGAGCTGGGTCAGGGTCAGGCGCGCATCTCGGCCCGCTCCGATGTGCGCGTGGCGCTCCAGTCCGGTCCGGCGACCAATAGCGCAAAGCTCTCGCGAATCGGCGAAGCGATCACCCGTCAAATCGGCGAGATTCGCACCTGCTACCGCGACGTCGTTCGGCAGCGCCCCGAGGTGCAGGGCACGATGCGTCTCACGATCAGCGTAGACGGCGGCGGAAGCGTGGAGGTTCGCGAAGACACGCTCAATGATGCAGCCCTCAGCCGCTGCACGCTCCGAGCACTCGCCGCAGTCGACTTTGAGGGCATTCGTCCGCCGGGTGCGGCCTTCGCCGTGCTCACCTACACCAACGAAGCGGCCGCTGGCGTGGCGGAAACACGCGCTCGCCGCGAAGTCGAAGACCGCGTGAGCGTCACGCAAAACGCCGACGGTCACTACGTCGCCAGCGGCGGCAACGCGACTGGTGAGGTCGCCTTCGAAGTGGAGGGTCTCGGCCGCGCCGATGAGGCGCAGGTCGCCGCGATGCAGCGCGGCCTCCGCGCCGCGATTCCCATCTTGCTCGACTGCCGCCGCAAGGCTGCGCGCCGTGATTCACCCGCTGGCGAAACGGAGATGGTCTTTGCCGTGTCTCGGCAAGGTCGAGCGACGATTCGCGTCCGCGGAAGCACCGTCGCGCACCCGCGCGGCGCCCGCTGCCTTTCCCGTTTCCTCCGTCGCCATCGCTTCGAGGCGGAGGCTGCCGGACGAAACCGCGTGACCGTAACCTTCACCGGTGACGAAGCCATGCCGGTCCGCCCCGAAGGCGAAGAAGAAGACTGAGCCTTCCTTCATCGTATCGAGTGCGGTTGAAGTGCGGTTCCCGTTTCGCCGAAGCGTGCGCGCTCGAACGTGCGACTCGCCTGCGTCAGGCGACCGTTCGCCAGATTGGCCCCACCCGTCTCTTTCACCCGTTCGACGTCCTATGAAGGCGGGGAGAGGGCTTCACCCAGAGGCGGGTTGGGTCCGGCTCGCGGCGACGGCGTGGACCGCGAGCATAGCGAGTCACGTCCACAGTACGGCCCGACGTGCACCGGCGGGTGAAGCCCTCTCTCACGCCGGGTCCCCGAGGCGACACAAAGTCGACAGCAGCCTTCGTCACCCATGACCAGGTTCGCCGGCATAGAGACGAACGGGTTTAGTTGCTCGATGCTGCCCGCGCGTATGGACCAGACGTTGCGCGTCTATGTTTCCTTA
>JBCCRV010000508.1:0-5756 GCA_039201085.1 Myxococcota bacterium
CTCAAGGGTGCGTACCCTTGCGAGTTGAGCGCAAGGCCTTGAGCGCGCGAAAGCCTTCGGGCACCCTACGAAGGCAGAATGGTCCTGAGGGCCGTTTTTGGGGACATCAGGACGCGCGCTTCGACGACATGCACCCTTACTCGCCCAACATGCACGCCGGACCCGCGAGCTGCCTCCCCGTCGCCCCTCCGTGCAGCGCTCCACCGTGCAGCGCCCCTCCGTGCAGCGCTCCACCGTGCAGCGCTCCACCGTGCAGCGCTCCACCGTGCAGCGCCCCTCCGTGCAGCGCTCCACCGTGCAGCGCTCCACCGTGCAGCGCTCGCCAGGCGCCCGGCGGGAGCCGACATTGACCGACAGGCCCAAGAACCGGCGCACCACCGATCCGGGACCCGTCGTCGACGGCGTTTACCGGGTGGACCGGGTGGTCGGCCAAGGCGGCATGGGACTCGTGCTGCTCGCGCGCGACGAGCGTTTGCAACGCGACGTGGCCATTAAGCTCATCGCCGAAGACCTACTCGAGCGCCACGGCGTGCGTGAACGTTTCATCGCCGAAGCGCAGGCAATGGCCAAAGTTCGACATGAAAACGTCGTGCAGATCTATGCCCTCGGCGATCACTTGGACATTCCCTACTTCGCGATGGAATACGTCCCGGGAAAGAACCTTGCGGAATGGATCGAGACGCATCCAAACGGCCCCGGGATCGATCTCGTGCTCGGGATCATTGAACAGGTTGGCCGCGGCCTCGACGCGATTCACCTCGCCGGCAATGTGCATGCGGATGTAAAGCCTGGAAACGTGCTCATCGGTCCTTCGCACCGCATCGCGCTCACGGACTTTGGCCTCGCCCGCCAGCTCGGCGCCGCCGACGATACGGGCCTCGTGGTCGGTACCCCGTCGTACCTGCCACCGGAGGTGATTCGCCCGACGACCGTGCTCGACGCGCGTGCGGACGTGTATTCGCTGGGCGTGGTCACCTACGAGATGCTGACGGGCGAGCTGCCGTATCCGATCGAATCGATCGAAGACTTCTTTCTCGTTCACCGCAACCCGCCGCCGATTCGTCCGCTCGAGACGTTTCGAAGCGACCTCTCGCCGGTTTTCGACGAGGTCATCGCCCGGGCGCTCGCGCGAGCGCCGGACAAGCGCTACAAAACCGCAGGCGCCTTTGCGCACGCGCTCTTCGACGCGCGAGAAGACCTGCGTCTCTCCGCACCCGGTTTTCGTATCGTGCTTGCGGACGATGACGATGCGTTTCGCGTGATGGCCCTTTCGGCGCTTGAGTTCGCCTTTCCAGGCGGCGAGATCGTCGCTGTGGACGATGGCGAAAAAGCCCTTCGCGCCATCGACGCAGCACCCACGGACCTTGCCGTGCTCGACCTCGACATGCCGGGATTAAACGGCGTCGAACTCACGGCAGCGATTCGCGAAAACTCGAACGTGCCCGTGCTCGTTGTGACGGCTCGAGGCGGCGCGACCGATTGGCGGCTCCTTCAGTCGATCGGCGCCGACGGGTTCTTGGTGAAACCGCTCGAGCCCATGTCCCTCGTCGCGTCCACGCGGCGCATCCTTCGCGGCGGATGAGCCGGAGACTCGTGTTCGCGCTCTTTGCGCTCATAGGATGCCGCACCCCTGCATACGGACCGACGGAGCGGCAGCAGGGGCGGACGGAAGTTGTCTTTGTTGGCGGGCTGCACCGCAGCCACCTTGAAGCGCCCTACGACCTCGATCAGCTCACGCTGCTTCTTCAACGCGCGCGCCCCGAAGCCCTCTTGGTCCAGTGCCCGCCCGAATTGATCGACGCGGTCCGCGAGGCGCCACGCACGCACCCTTGGAGCGTTGCCCTACCGGACGTCGGACGCGCGCTGGCCTTTGCCCAAGGTCGGGGACTGCCGGTAGAAGCGATCAGTGCGTACTCGCCGGCCTTTGCGGAACGCAGCCGGCGCTACCGCGCGGAACATCCGGCGGGGCCGGACGATCGCGCGTACCGCCGTGCACGTCGTTACTTTCTGCGCCGAAGCGCACGAGAGGGCGCGCGCACCCTCGAATGGGTCGCGTCGCCCCTCTACAGCCGGCTGGCACGCCGGGTGGCACTTACCCGTGCAAGCGCCCTTCGCCGCAGCGGCGAAGACGCCCTCATCCTCGACTGGAGCGCCCACGAATCGCAGTATCGGCGCGGCCTTTCGTACCATCGCGGTAAACGCATCGCCGTGGTGTTCGACGCGAGGCAGCGCTGGCGACTCGAAGACCGCACGCCACGCTGGGTAAGCGTTCTCGATGCCCGCGGCTTCCTCACCGATAATGGTGAATAGCGCGCTCCTTCATCCCGAAGACGAGCCGCGCGCCGCCCGGTACGGCGCCAAGAAAAATGTCGATCGTTCCGAGCCTCGCCAGCGTTGCGGGGTTCGTCGGCTGCGCTACTATCGCCGGCGATGGCCAGCCGCCACGACGACGATACGGCACGCAATCTGCCGCAGCGAAGGGTCGTGGACGACGGGCGCTTTTCGTCCCCGAAAGCGATCCCGGAGGACCTCTTCGACGACCTCGAGCTGCCCGCCGCTCCATCGAACGTTCCTGCGCCGCCGCGCGCGCCCGTTCCTGCGCCTCCGGGCGCAGGCGCGGACGCACCGCGCAAGCCCGGCGCCTTCGGCCATAGTGAAAGCCGCGCGCCCGTACAGCCCGAAGTGTACGAGCTGCTCCGTGGCGCCGAGCTGATCGAGCGAAGCGCAGAGCTTCCCGCGCGCGGCCGCTTTGCCGGCTACGACATCCTTGGGCGCTTGGCGATCGGCGGCATGGCGGAGATCCTGCTCGCCCGCGCTCCGGGCGAGCCTCGGCCCGTCGTTCTGAAGAAGATCCTCACGACCTACGACCGCGACGACGAGTTCGTGCAGATGTTCCTCGACGAAGCTCGCGTGGGCATGCAGCTGAACCACCCCAACATCGCGCGCTTCACCGGCGCCGGCGAAGAAGAGCGTCAGTATTTCATCGCGATGGAATGGGTGAACGGCGTGACGTTGGGCCGGCTCGTACGCCGTGCCGTGCCCGAAGGCGGACTGGACCCGGTCGTGATTTGCACCATCGTACGCGACATCGCCGATGCCCTTCACTACGCCCACACGTCGCGCGACGAACGCGATGCGCTTATGGGCCTTATCCACCGCGACGTGTCGCCGCACAACATCATGATTGGTTACAACGGTGACGTGAAGCTGCTCGACTTCGGCATCGCCAAAGCGATGGGGGCCGCGCACACCACGAACCCCGGCGTCGTGAAGGGCAAGTTCGCGTACATGTCGCCGGAGCAGTGCGAAGGCGAGACCATCGACTTTCGCACGGACATCTTTGCGCTTGGCGTGGTGCTGTACGAAGCGCTCGTGGGCAAGACGCTCTACCGGCGGGGGAGCGACCGCGAAACGGTGGAAGCGATCACGCGTGAGGCGCTTCCGGACCTCGCGAAGGACTGGCCCGTGGAGCGCGGAAAGGCGCCCCGCGAGCTGATCGCCATCATCAACGCCGCCCTCGCCAAGGATCGCGCCGAGCGTTTTCCGACGGCGGCGGCGATGCGCGATGTGCTCACGCTTTTCCTGGATGGCCGAGGCGGTGCGGCCAGTCCGGCGCGAATTGCATCCGTCGTGCAAACGCACTTCGCGTCGGAGCTTGAAAGCGGCCCCGCCGTTGAAGCGCCGCTGTCCGCCGCGCCCCGCCCTTCCGTGCCTCCCCAACCAAAGCCCACGCTGGCGCCACCAGCGCGGGCAAGCCGAGCCTCGATGGAAACCGAACACGCCTGGAGCAACGACGAAACCGCTGTGCAGGATGCGCAGGAACAGCGCGCCGTTCTCGCGCGCATTCGTTCAGACGCGCCGCCGAAGGTTGAACACCTTCCCGAACATGCGGCGCGCACTTCGAGCGCAGCGCCGCGAACGCCGTCGTCCGCGCCCCTCGCCGCCCCCGCCCAGGCGCCGCTGCCGAAGGCTGCACCGCTGCCCAACGAAGCACAGCTTGCGTCGCGTTCGACGAGCGCGCCGTCGCGCAGCTCGGCGCCGCCGGCGCGCTCCGCGCTGGGCTGGTGGATCGTCGCTGGCATCGTGATGGCGTCCTTCGGCGCACTCGCGGTGTTCATTGCCACCCGATAGGATGTGTCCAAAAGGAGGGGCAAGGGTTCCACGTCGACCGCGCCGCGTCGTCGGCTCAATCAACGTCGGTCCCCCATGAGAGTTAGACGGATCCGTGTCACGTGGCGTCACGCAGGCAGGCGTTGGTGACGTCACACGGAGATCCGGCCCGGCGGAGTGAAACCGTCGGACGCGTCGACGAGGCCCGCGTCGCCCGTCGGGCACGGGAGTCGCCCACCCGCCTACACCGCGTCGATGTGCGTGAGCTTCGCCACCACTTCGCAGTGCGGCGTTTGCGGCAGCGTGTCGAAGGCGATGAGCGACTCAACGCGGTAGCTTGGCAGCGCGTCTAGATCGCGGCGAAGGCCTGCCGGCCCGCAGGCCATCACATGCAGACGCGACGCGGCGATGCGCTCAAGCTCCGCCGCCACGGCACCCCCCATGCCTTTTCGCGGCGGGTTCGCCACGATCAGATCCGGTGCATCCACGACCCTCTGGAGGAACGCGAGCGCGTCCTGTGGCTCCACGCCCAGCGCCGCCGCACCTTCGGCGTCGCGTTCGCAGCTGCGAACGTCAAAGCCACGCGCAGCGAGCCGGCGGCTGATCGCACCGGAGCCGGCGTAGAGATCCAAGGCTGTGCGGCCTTGGGCGCCAGCGAGAAGCGTTTCGTACATGCGCGCCGCAATGCGGGGGTTGGGCTGAAGAAACCCGAGCGGACCCACCGGAACGTCAAAGCCCGTGAGCACTTCGATCCCGTAGAGAAGCTCGAGACCATCGCCGCGCAGATCGCCGCTGCCGCCGCGCGCCATGGCAAGGAACACGCCGCTTGCGTTAAGGTCGGGTGCGAGCGCTTCCAACGCGGGCCGAATCGACCCGACGTCACCACCGACCACGAGCGTGACGAGCGTGTGCTCGCCGTCCGTTCGAATCCAAGTCGCGCGCAGACCGGGCTTGCCCTCGTGGGCCGCGCCCACGCCGTGCGCGGCGAAGCGCGCTACGATCGATTCGGCGGCCGCCCGCACCCGCGGATGTTCAACGCGGCATCCCGCCATGTCCGCAGGTTTCTGGGTGCCGCGGCGATAGCTGCCGAGGCGCATGCGGCCCGGTCCACCGAAGGCGATGCGCTTCACACTCATGCGGTAGCCCCAGAAAGCGGGGGGCGCTTGAACTTCGTCAACGTGCAAGCGGAAGTGCTCTCGTAGCACGCGCGCCTTCCATGCACGCTGCGCCCCTTCGCCGAGGTCCATCAAGGCGCAGCCACCGCATGGCCCGCCTCGCCCTTCGTGCTGCGGGCAGGGGGCCTCGCGCCGCTCGCGCAGGGGCCGAATCGCGCGCAAGGCGCGTCCAAAGGTGGCGTTCTTACCGATGTGATCGATGCGTGCCTCTACACGTTCACCGGGAAATGCCAGCGCGATGCGCATGCGCCCAACGGTGCCTTCGCCCGTGGGTAGGGCGCCGTCGATCTCGACTTCGACGCGGTCGCCCGCTCGTGTCGGCTCACCCTCCTTCACCACGCACGCACCATGGACGAGTCCTCCCTGCCGGTCTAGGGCGTGTCTTCAAACTCGCGCGTGCGGATTCGTGGTCCGCTCGTCGGCGAGTTTGCGTCTGTGAGGCGAAGGAATCCCCGGCGGATTTCAAGCCGA
>JBCCRV010000509.1:0-5750 GCA_039201085.1 Myxococcota bacterium
CCTCGGTCGTCGCCTCGGCGATCGCGGCGAACTGATTCTTGGCGACGTGGTGCGCATCGAGTGGAAGACCCGTTCGCTCATCCCGGAGCCGCGCTGCGCCGAACTGCTTCCGCAGCGCGCCCTTCGCGTGCTCGCCGAGCATTCGAAGGGTCTTGCCGCACGCGACCTCGCCGAACACCTCTCGTCGGACGGCTAAAAGAAGAACAGTCAAAGCTGCGCCCTATCGATCTTGTGTGTTCCACACGGCGGACGTGGAGGTGCGCTCACGCGACCCAAACCAAAGGGGGCGTAGACACGCACGTCGGAGAAAAACGCGCGGGCGGCATCGAGCAACCGCACACTTTCGTCTACTCCGTGCGCGGTCGTGTTTTGAAGGCTGTCTAAGGAGTGAGTCGTGTCCTCGAGCACGACGACCAACTCGGTTGCTCAGAACGCCGCTCCGACCCCAACGAACGGCATATGCAAGCTCAGATTACTATCGGGGGTGGCGAACCTCCCCTCAATCGCATCCCTTACAAACTGAAATCGATAGCCTAAGAAGAGCTCAAAGCCTCGCGTCACTTTGTACCCGAACACGGCTGTCGCGCCGAGCGACAGGTGGATAGAGCGTGCGTCTTCGAAGACTCCTTCGATTACGTACGTGGGTCCTACGAACATGGTGCCTTCAAGAAACAGGCGGCCGAAGCGTCCCCGAGCCCCCAACTCCAACCCACCGGTGAGCAGCGAAAGATCATTGGTATCGAAACACGAGTCGCACTTGTCGAATGCGATGCCAAGGCTCGCCGATAAGCCGAGAAGCACGTCGAGCTTTGCCGCATGGTAGACGCTGGCTAAGAACGTTAGCCGCGGAAGCGCGCCGAGCGGCAACGGTACGTCCATTGAGAATCGTAGACGGAAGCGACCGTGGCTTCCGATCTCGTGGGCGCTGTCACCGACACCCTCTTCGTTGTCGTCACCTGGGTAGCGAACCTCGAGCAGAGCCACTCCACCGGTAATGCGTCGGGGAGAAGCGAGACCCGACGCGCCCGTTGCGTTCGCTTCGGGCCCAAGCTGTGCAGCGAGCTCCCGAAGCTTGTATTCGTCGATCGTCTCGGTGTCCGTGACTGCGGCGATCGCGCGGCGGGCAAGAGCGATTCGCGCGTCGACGCGCTGTCGTACGTCCGGAGCCAGCTGCTCAATGGACGGCACACGGAAGTCGATGAGTGTTCCGATTACGGACTGCCATTCGCGATGCGCGACAGCCGCCGCGAGGATCGGGGAGGACTGAATGAGTGCTGGATCGCTTGCGTCGCTGAGCTCTTGATCGATGAGCCAAGGTATCTGTGGAGGAACGCTCGGCGTGACCACTGACTGCTGGTTGGGAACCAGCGCTGCGAATCGCGATACGGGCACGGCCAGCGCAACACCCTGAATACCGCGATCCATGCGACCCCTCGCTGTGACGATTCCGATTAGCTGTCCGGCTGCGTTGAGCACCGGACCACCCGAGTTACCTGGGTTGAGCGCGACTGCGAGCTCCAAGAGACCTTCGTTTGTTTGGCGACTGAACACGCCGCTCGCGGCTGCAGGGTTTAGCTGACGAGCGTCGATCGGGTAACCCGTGACGTTGAGCACTTCCCCGGGGGTAAGGCTGGGTGGCGGTTCTGTGATGGAGAAGCTCGGGCGTGTCGTTGACTCAACTTGAAGAAGCGCAGCGTCGGACGAGCGATCGAGGGCGGTTATCGCGGCGCCGTGGAAGGAGTCGTCCCCCACGTATCGCACCACAATGAAGTCGAGCTCCTCGACGACGTGCGCCGCGGTTGCGATGCGATCGGGGCCTACTACCACGCCGCTTCCGTAGGAGATGTTTGGCACGAAGAACACGCGCGTTTGGTTGCCCGTTGTCGCCGTTCGTCGCTCCACGCCCGAGATGCCGATGATTCGAACGGTGGCTTGGTCGACCGGGCGCGTCTGAACCGTCTGCGCAGCCGCATCGCGCGGAAGTGCCAGCCACGAGAGGAGAATAATCAGCGAGATTCTCATGAGGGTTCCCCCTGTGGCTGCGCGCTTCGGACCTGGCGATGCAAAGCGGACATGGCGTCGCAGAAGCGACGAGCATCCGATTCCTCACGGAAGAGAAAACGCGCAATTCGACGGTCCGCTGGCGCATAAAGCAGGACCGCGAAGTGATTTCTTCGGCGGTACAGTTCGAGCGCCTCGAGCGAAGCGACGTCGATCGAGTTCGGACCCCAGAAACCGATCATGCGAATGTACCCGTCAACGACCTCGACGTTGAGGGGTCGCTGTGCGGCCGTCGACTGGATCAGGTGTGTGACCTCAGCGGCGGGGTCCGCAACGGCGTCCGGGTTCACCGTGTGCCGAAGTGGTGTACTGCATGCTGAAAGCGTGAGGAGCACCGATGCGAGTAGCAGGCGCGTTGGAGTAGGGGCTTCCCTCCGGTTCGGCACTGAGGTTGATGCTGTCTTCAAAAACATGATTAGCAATCCTAATGTTGTGTGAACCCTATCAGGAGTTCTTGTCGTCTTCTGCAGAATACCCTTCGTCAACTGGTCGCTGCGAACGGCGGAGTTCCACGCCGAAGAGTCCGCTTCCGAGCGACGCTCCGATGGGCGCGTGGCGCCCGCTTCAGACGCTCGGGCGAGCTCGCCTCTGTTCCGCTTGAGATCGGCCGGGTTCTCACGCTTTGTGGAGCATCAGTAGACCCTATTGGGGTTGAGCGCTCGGCGAGTCTTCGGTCCGGTACGTGAAGTGTTGGGCGGAGCACGGCTGAGGTGCCTGGGTTGACGCTGGTTTAGGACGGCGACGTGCACTAGCGTGGTGCGATGGGTGAATGGGATGACTCGGCCGAGAAGGTTGAGCGCGTGTTTTCGAAGCACCTGCTTTCGGCATATCGGCGTCAAATGCGTTTCTTCGGGCAGCTACCGGGAAATGGCGACTACAACTTCGAGGTCTCGACGGGCAAGCTGAGCTTCAGCAACGGCCGAACGTACGCGGCCCAGGTGCTCGGTATGGCCATGCCGGACGGCGCATGGAAGTGGGCTTGGGCCGATGAAGATGTGCTGGCGCCCGAGGCGAAGGCAGCATCGCAGCCGCTTGCAGAGTGGGGGAAAGAGCGCGGTATCGCCCATTTCCGTGAACCCTTGTGTTCGGTTGAGGGGCTCGCCTGCGGCGGGCATACCCTGGCCGTCGTTGCGGCTTCAGTGCTCAGTCCCCATCCGTATTTTGTTTGCGCCAGCCCCAGTGGCATCGCGGCGTATGTGCTTATTACCGAGGAGCGCTTCGAAGACGACCTCGCCTCGCTGCCGCAGCAAGAGGTTTGGGAAATGATTCAGGACATGTTCGGAGGCTACGCCACGACGGATCGCTTCCTTGCGATGGAAGATGCCCTCGTTGCGGCGGGGTACGAAGTAGAGAAAACGCCGACGGAGTTCGTAGGTCGACGTGCCGACGAAGTGCCCCTCCGGGTTCCGCTATCCGTATTGGCGTAACGCGCGCCGCGAACCGTGACCGGGCGCTCGACGCTTGGCGTGCATTCGTGCGCTAGCGAAAGTTCTGTACGGCCCACACGCGTCCGTCGTCGCGAATGAACATGCCGCAGGCGACGCGCGAATGGGCGGGGTTGGTCATGTTGATGTAGTGGCCGTGTTCGATGAACGGTTCGCCCGGGCCTTCGTCCCACATCTGCTGCAGGCAGGTGGAGATGATCGAGTCCGCGGAGCGGTAGCTGGGGCATTCGTTTTGGGCGCGGCCCCCGTTTTCACAGATGCGGTTGCTGAAACCGGAATGGGCCGGTCGGCCGTCCGAGTCGTACTCGGCGTGTTCGGCTGCGCAGCTTTCGCCTTCGACCCAGCACTGCAGAGGCGGAAGGCATTGGCATTCGGCGCGGAATTGGTTGATGCGCTGAACGCAGTCGGCCGCGGGATCTCCTGTGGACGGCAGGGGAGCGGGGCGGCAGTCGGGAATGGGCGCGTCGAGCGGA
The DNA here is from genome assembly GCA_039201085.1 of Myxococcota bacterium. Taxonomy (GTDB): domain Bacteria; phylum Myxococcota_A; class Polyangia; order Polyangiales; family Houyiibacteriaceae; genus JBCCRV01. The sequence continues at coordinate 3,980 of JBCCRV010000509.1, forward strand.
CCGTCTTCGCAGTGGTCTGGCATCGGTACGCTCGTGTCCGTGGCCCCGTCGGTCGCGCGGGCGTCGATGGTCGGAGCCATGTCCTCCGCAGCCGCGTCGTTGTCCGACGCGTCAACGCCCGCGTCGCGCAAGCTATCGTCGCCGCAGGCGAGCGCCAGAAGAAGAAGGGCGAGAAGGCCAAACCGCATGGCTGGAACTATACAGCGTCACGGAGCTTTCTCACACTGACCGCCCATCGAGGGATCGGTCCAAACGCGTCAATCACGCGTCCTTGTGCACATTGTCCCACATTGGGTTAGGCTCGCCGCCGGCCGGCGCTTCGGGGTGGAGCAGGCGATTACGCCCGGCCGGGGACATTGATGGAGAAAAGAACTATGGTGCATTTCACCAGCGCGCGAATTGTGGCGCTTGCCGCCCTTGTGGCGGGCATGACGCTCCCGAACGTCGCCTTTGCGGGCGGGTTCGATACGCCGAACCTGTACAGCGCCCGCCACATGGGTATGGGTGGAACCGCGGCGGCCTACGTCGACGACCCGTCCGCACTCTTCCACAACCCCGCCGGTCTCTCCCGCGTGAAGACCTTCTCCGTAATGGGCAGCTTCTCGCCCGTGTTCGCTCGTATCCAAGGCAGCCCTTCGTCGAACGAAGCCGGACTTGAGATCGATTCAGACCTCGTCTTCGGTCCCTTCTTTCTCGTCGGCGGTGCTGCGCGAATCACCGATTGGCTCACCGCAGGCATCGCCGCCTACCCGGTGGCTTCTGCGTCTGCGTCGTACAGTTACCGGGTGGTCGACGCGGACGGGACTCCGTCCGATCCCATGGTGAGCGGCGAAGACAGCACGACGCTGTTCTTCTTCGAGATCTCACCGGGCCTTTCCTTCGAGATCCCCAACACAGGTCTGAGTTTCGGTGCGGGGTATCGCATGACGTTCGTCAGCCTTCAGCGAACGCGAGACGTTGGCGGTTCGCTCTTCGAATCCCCCGACGCGTTCTTCGACATGAGCGGCTGGTCCTTCGCGGGCGTTCGGGTCGGCATGCAGTATCAGGTGTTCGATCACCTCTCGTTTGGCGCGACATACCGTCACAAGACTCGCACGGAAATCGACGGTGCGGGAGCGATCATCAACACCGGCCCGGACGACCGAACGAACGATTGGACGGGCGAGTTCACGTTACCCTCGCGATTCATCTTCGGCCTTCGCACCGACATCGGTCCCTTCGGTTTTGCGCTCGACGCCGAGTACGCCCTTCAGGACCAAAACCCGAACAGCGCCCTTGAGAGCCCGGGCGCGCTCGCTCCCGTCACGCAGCGGTATGAGTGGGACAACGCATGGACCGTGCGCTTGGGCGCTGAGTACCGGCTTTTCAACGGCAAGCTCCCCATCCGTGCGGGTTATATATGGGATGCGCAGACCACCAACCCGAATACCGTGAGTGCCTTTGGCACCCCGCCGGCTCCGACTCATATCGCAACCATTGGAACGGGCTGGAACGAAGGCCCGTGGCAGCTGAACGTGGCGTATTCGTTTCGAACAGGCTCGGCGACCGTCGCGGAAGACCAGCTGGGTTCACGCTCGGCGCTCGACGAAGAGGGGTGTTCGTCCTGCGGCTTTCAGGGAACCTACGACGTGACCTCGCATACGCTTCACTTCGACTTCTCCTATCACTTCGGGCGAGGCGAAACGCGCGAGTCGGGCGGCGATGGTCGCCTCGGCCACGGTGTGATCTACGGTCCCGAAGAAGGAACGGTGGAGCCCGAGCCCGAGCCCGC
>JBCCRV010000510.1:0-5745 GCA_039201085.1 Myxococcota bacterium
GCGGGGCGGGGTGCGGCTGGACTGGAGGCAGTAGGTCTCCACGCGAACGGAGAACCGCTCATTCGGGCCGAGGTCTGCCTTGAGGGCGACGCCGAGCATCAACTCCTGAGTCGTGTTGTGGCCCGTGGACAGCACCGTTCCTGCGGGGATTTCGACGCTCCCGCCCGTGGCTCCTGTCCTGGCTTCGAAGCGAACATGTGTGTAGCCATCGGCGATCAGGCTGACTTGCACCTGTGCGAAAGCGTCCGATTCGAATGCGGTGAGCCCGAACAAAACGATGAAGGGCATGAGGAGACGGGCGAAGCCGGCGGTGCGTGGGCGCATCCAAATAGGAATAATGGCCAAATTCTGCAGGGTGTTGTGAGAATGCACACGGGTTTGCGTCGCCAGGTCGATCGTGGTTCCCGAACGTCGTCTTCGTCACCTGGCCGATGACAAAACGATGACGCGAAAGGTCGGCGTCCGCGCGATATGGATCGCAGACTTATGACCTCCGATCCCTCGATCCCCGCCAAGACCCCCATCGCCGTTGTTGGCGTGAGCTGCCTGATGCCCGGTTCGCTCGACCGCACGGGCTTCTGGAGTGACATTCTCGCCGGCCGCGACTTGATCACGGACGTGCCGAAGAGCCACTGGCTCATCGAGGACTACTACGACGCGGACCCGAAGGCGCGCGATAAGACGTACGCGAATCGCGGCGCGTTTTTACCGGATGTGGACTTCGACCCGCTCGCGTGGGGCGTGCCTCCGTCGATTGTGCCGGCCACGGACACCTGCCAGCTCTTGGCGCTCATCGTGGCCCAGCGCGTGCTTGAAGACGCGACGCAGGGCCAGTTCAAAGATCTCGACCGGGAGCGCGTGAGCGTGATGCTCGGCGTGACGAGCGCTCAGGAGCTTCTCGGATCGATGGTGTCGCGCCTGCAGAAGCCGATTTGGCAGAAGTCGCTGCGCGACATGGGCCTGCCGGAGTCGCAGGTGCAGGACGCCTGCGATCGCATCGCGAGCCACTACGTCGAATGGCAGGAGAGCACCTTTCCCGGCGTGCTTGGCAACGTGGTCGCCGGCCGCATCGCCAACCGGCTCGATTTGCACGGCACGAACTGCGTCACGGACGCGGCCTGCGCGAGCACCTTCAGCGCCCTGAGCATGGGCGTGAACGAGCTGCGCCTCGGCGAAGCGGACATGGTCGTCGTCGGCGGCGCCGACACGATGAACGACATCTTCATGTACATGTGCTTCAGCAAGACGCCGGCGCTGAGCGCCAGCGGCGACTGCCGTCCCTTCAGCGATCAGGCGGACGGCACGATGCTCGGCGAAGGCATCGGCATGGTGGCGCTCAAGCGTCTCGACGACGCCGTGAAAAACGGCGACCGCGTGTACGCCGTGCTGCGCGGCGTGGGCACCTCGAGCGACGGGCGCGCCAAGAGCGTCTACGCGCCCCTTCCCGAAGGCCAGGCGCGCGCCGTTCGTCGCGCCTACGCCCAGGCGGACTTTGCAACGACGAGCGTCGAGCTCGTCGAAGCACACGGTACGGGCACGAAGGCCGGCGACGCGGCGGAGTTCGGAGGCTTACGCCAGGTGTTCGAAGAAGCCGTGTTCGAGGAAGCCGCGGCGGAAGCGGGCGATAGGAAACAGTGGTGCGCCCTCGGCAGCGTGAAGTCGCAGATCGGCCACACGAAGGCGGCAGCGGGCGCCGCGGGCCTCGTAAAGGCCGTGCTCGCCCTGCACCACAAGACCCTTCCGCCGAGCATCAAGATCGAGCGGCCCAACCCGCTGATGAAGCTGGACGAGTCGGCCTTCTACCTGAACACGACGGCGCGCCCCTGGGTGCGCGGTGCCGATCACCCGCGCCGCGCCGGCGTGAGCAGCTTCGGCTTTGGCGGCAGCAACTTTCACCTCGCCCTTGAGGAAGCGCCCGCCGATTCGCAGGCAAAGCGTTTGCGCACGTCACCGACAGAGCTCGTGGTCGTGACGGCCGACGACGCAGCGGAGCTAGCAGGCGCGCTCACGAAGCTTGCAGACGAGGTCGCGGCAGCGGACACGGACGCACGCGTTTCATCGAACACACAGCCAGGCGCGCTGCTTCGCTTTCTCGCGTCGTCCACGCAGGCGGCCTACGACGCGGCCAAGGGCGCGCGCGCGGCGGTGGTGGCTGAGAGCGAAGCCGACCTGGGAGCAAAGCTTCGCAAGGCCGCAGAACTGGCTACGAGCGATAAGGTAAAGAACGGTAGCGTCAGCGCACCGCTGGTGCACGTCGGTTTCGGCCAGGCCGACGGCGATGTGGCGTTTGTCTTTCCCGGCCAGGGAAGCCAGTACGTGGGCATGGGCGGCGACCTCGCGATGGCCCATAACGACGCCATCGCGGTTTGGGATCATGCCGCCGATTCCGGCCTGCAGAACGTTGTCTTCCCGCGTCCCGTTTTCGATGAAGACGCGGAGAAGGCGCTCGCGAAAACGCTCACGGCCACGGAAAACGCGCAGCCGGCCATTGGCCTGACGAGCGCATCGATGCTCGCGCTGGTGAACAAGCTTGGCCTGCGCTCGAGCATGACGGCGGGCCACAGCTACGGCGAAGTGACGGCGCTCTTTGCGGCGGGCGCGATGGACCAGGCGACCTTCCTGCGCGCGTCCCAAGCGCGGGGCGCATCGATGGCCGAAGCGGCCAAGGCCGCCGGCGGCGGCACGATGCTGGCGGTGAGCGCAAAGAAGGAAGACGTGCTCAAGCTCGTCGAGGGCGTGGATGTGGTGGCCGCCAACCACAACCACCCGACGCAGGTGGTGCTTTCGGGCAGCGAAGCGGCCATCGACGAAGCCGCCGCCAAGCTCAAGGCCGCCAAGAAGCGCGCGACGCGCCTTCCCGTGGCGACGGCCTTTCACTCGCCGATTGTGGCCGGCGCCGTTGAGCCCTTCGCGGGCCGCCTTTCGGAGCTTGCCATCGAAGCGCCAAAGCAGCCCACCTACTGCAACGCGACGGCCGCGCCCTACGACGGCGATCCGAAGGCGGGTCTCTCGAAGGCCATCGCGTCGCCCGTTCGTTTCGTCGAGCAGATCGAAGCGATGGCCGCCGCCGGCGCCCGCACCTTCGTCGAGGTCGGCCCAGGCTCGGTGCTCACGGGCTTGGTCGGCCGCATTCTGAAGGGTCAGCCCCATCGCGCGGTCTCGCTGGACCGCAAGGGCCGGCACGGCCTTACGTCCCTTCAGGACGGCCTGGCGCAGCTCGTGGCGGACGGTCGCGCGCTCGAGCTCTCGGCCCTCTGGGAGGAGTACGAGGTGGCGGAGGACCCGCGCCTCACGGAGAAGCCGCGCCTCGTGCTGAAGCTGAACGGCAGCAACTACGGCAAGCCCTACCCGCCGGCGGAAGGTGCCGCAGGCCTTCCCGGTCCAAACGCCGAAGCGGCGCCGCCGGCGTCGATGCGCGTCGTGGAGAAGATCGTCGAGGTCGAAAAGATCGTGGAGGTCGAGAAGCTCGTCGAGGTGGAGAAGAGCGTTGAAGTGGAGCGCGTCGTACACGCGCCCGGCGCTGCGGCGGCGCCCGCCCACCCCTTTGTGGCGGCCCAGCAGGAAACGCTGGAGGCGCACCGCGCCTTTCAAGCGGCGATGGCTGAAACGCATCGCGCATTCTTGCAGGCTGCGCAGACCGGTCTCTTCGGCATGGCCGGCCTTGGTCAGGGAGCGCCTCAGCTCGGCGCGCCCGTCGTTGCCGGACCGCAGGTCACCGGACCGCAGGTCACCGGACCGCAGGTCACCGGACCGCAGGTCGGCGCACCCGCGAGCACGCTTGTGGCGTACCCGTCGCCCGACGGGACGCCGGTGAACGCGCCGGCGTCCGCCCCCATTGAGCCGCCCGCGCCCGCGCCTGCGATCGCGGCGCCGACTCCCGCCGCTGCGCCCGTGAGCGCGGCGCCTGCCGTGGCTCCGCGCACGGCCCAGCCAATGAGCGCGGCTGCTGCGGTTCCCGAGGCAACGGTCCTTGAGGCACCGGTTCCTGCGACACCGGTTCGTACAGCACCGGCTCCTGCCGCAGCCCCGGCCACCGCCGCTCCGCTGCCCGCCGCGCAGTCGGCGGACGGTCTGCAGGACGTGCTGCTCAAGGTCGTCGCTGATAAGACCGGCTACCCCGCGGACATGCTCGACCTCTCGATGAACATGGAGGCGGACCTTGGCATCGATTCGATCAAGCGCGTCGAGATCCTCTCGGCGATGAAGGGCGAGATCGACGGTCTGCCCGAAGTGGATGCGGCGGACCTGGCGAAGACGCAGACGCTCGCGGAGATCGTGGCCATCTATGCGCCGCTCCTCGCCTCCGCGGCGCCGCCCGCCGCGCCCGCGGCTTCCGCTGCGTCCAGCGGTTCGGCTGCCGATCTCCAAGCCGTGCTCTTGAAGGTCGTTGCCGACAAGACCGGCTACCCAGCGGACATGCTCGACCTCTCCATGAACATGGAAGCGGATCTGGGCATCGACTCGATCAAGCGCGTTGAAATCCTCTCGGCGATGAAGGGCGAGATCGACGGTCTTCCAGAGGTGGACGCGGCGGACCTCGCCAAGACGCAGACCCTTTCGGAAATCGTCGCCATCTACGCGCCGCTGCTCGCTCTTGCGCCCGCCGGCGCCTCCGCGCCAAGCGCGCCTGCCGGCGTCCCAGCCACGCGTGCCCCCGCCCCTTCCGGCGGTTCGATCGACGCCCTTCAGGGCGTGCTGCTCCAAGTGGTGGCCGACAAGACCGGCTACCCCGCAGACATGCTGGACCTCTCCATGAATATGGAGGCGGACTTGGGCATCGATTCGATCAAGCGCGTCGAGATCCTCTCGGCGATGAAGGGCGAGATCGACGGTCTTCCAGAGGTGGACGCGGCGGACCTCGCCAAGACGCAGACCCTTTCGGAAATCGTCGCCATCTACGCGCCGCTGCTCAGCGCGCCCGCGGCGGATTCTGCCGACCGCGGCTCGGGCTCGGCCGCAAATACGCTTGTCGATGCGGCCGCACCGGAATCTGCTGATACGTCCATCGACGCCCTTCAGGGCGTGCTGCTCCAGGTGGTAGCGGACAAGACCGGCTACCCAGCGGACATGCTGGACCTCTCCATGAACATGGAAGCGGATCTGGGCATCGACTCGATCAAGCGCGTCGAAATCCTCTCGGCCATGAAGGGCGAGATTGCGGGCCTTCCGGAAGTGGACGCGGCGGACTTGGCGAAGACGCAGACCCTTTCGGAAATCGTGGCCATCTACGCGCCGCTCCTCGGCGCAGCCCCGGCTACGAGCGCAGCCCCCGCGGCTGCTGCAGGCTCCAAGAGCACGGCGCCGCAGAACGTGGGTCGCTTCGTCACCGAGCTTCGCGACGCACCGGCCGCGGGCTTTGCGCTGGAAGGTCTGCTGGACGCGACCATCGCCATTGTGCCCGACGACGCCGGCGTCGCCGAAGCGCTTGCGGCGCGCTTTGTCGCCCGCGGTTTGAAAGCGCGCGTGGAAGCCACACCCTCGGCCGACGCCAACGCGGTGATCTTTCTCGGCGGCCTTCGACGCGTCGCCAGCGTGGACGCGGCGCGAGCGATTCAACTCGAAGCCTTCCGCATCGCGCGCACCTTTGCGCAAACGCACCAGCGTGGTGCGTTTGTGACGGTGCAGAACACGGGCGGCGCCTTCTTGCTCGACGTGCCCGAGCAGGAGCCAGGCGCGGGCGCCTGGATCCTGCTCGGGCACGTCGAGCAAGAAGGCGCCGCCCGTGTTCTGCACCGTCACAAACGC
>JBCCRV010000511.1:0-5741 GCA_039201085.1 Myxococcota bacterium
CATCGACAAGGAGAACGCCATGAGCGAACGAATCAACCTACAGAACACGCCGGACAGCGGCCGAACCCGACGTGAGCCCGTGCGTTTCGAACGGGGCGCCGACACCCTCGAGGGCCTGCTTTTTCTCCCCACCACCGGCGAGGCGCCCTTCCCCGCCGTCGTCGTCACGGGCGCCTGGACCACCGTGAAGGAGCAAATGCCCGGCACCTACGCCCGTGAGCTGGCGGCACGTGGCTTCGCCGCCCTCGCCTTTGACTTTCGCGGCTGGGGCGCATCCGGCGGCGAGCCGCGCTACGTCGAAGACCCGGCAGAGAAGACCGCGGACATTCACGCGGCCATCGCGTATCTCGCCGGCCGACCCGATGTGGACGCGGCGCGCATCTCGGGCCTCGGGATCTGCGCATCGTCCGGCTACATGGCCGCGGCCGCGGCCGAGGGCCCGCACCTTTCGAAGCTCGCCCTCGTCGCGCCTTGGCTTCACGACCGCGCGATGGCGGAGCAGATCTACGGAGGCGCCGCAGCTGCGGCGGGTCTGATTCAGCAAGGACGCGAAGCAAGCGCAAGCGAGGAAGCGATGACCGTGACCGCCGCCAGCCGCACCGAAGAAGGCGCACTTATGTTCGAAGCGCCTTACTACACCGAACCGGAACGGGGTCTGATCGAGGCCTACGACAACCGCTTCAACGTTGCCTCATGGGAGCCCTGGCTAAGCTATGACGGCCAAGCCTCCGCGGACACGCTCACCGTTCCAACGCTCATCGTTTGCTCCGAAGACGCCGCCCTTCCCGCCGGGGCCCATGCGTACAGCGCACGCACCAAGGCCCCGGTGAGCGAACGCTGGCTCGAAGGCGTGAACCAGTTCGACTTTTACGATCGCGCCGACGTCGTGCGCGAAAGCGCCGATGCGGTCGCCGCGCACTTGGCGTGAGGACTCACGCGATGAATGACCAAGACGTACAGAACGCCGTTGGTGTGTTCTTCACGGCCGTCGACGAGTGCGACTGGCCCCGGCTCGTCGCCGGGATGAGCACACCGATTCACGTCGACTACGAAAGCTTCGGCGCGGGCCCGCCGACGGACCTTGAACCGGAGGCGCTCGTCGCCGGCTGGATGGAACTTCTTCCAGGTTTCGACCACACGCACCATCAGCTCGGTAACCTGCAGGTGCAGGTTGGCGGCACCGCAGCACGCGTGCAGGCGTACGTCACCGCTACGCACACGCTGGGGGCGGCGATTTGGACGGTGGTGGGCCGCTACGACATCGGGCTGACCCATTCGGAGGAGGGCTGGCAGCTTTCGCGGCTCCGCCTCCACTACAAGTATCAGGACGGAGCGCGCGAACTTCCCGAGCGTGCCCGCGAGCGGGTCCGCGCCGGCGAGGGCCGTCCGAGTAGCCGCTCGTCCGAGTAGCCTGTCGCGGAGTGGCCGGACGGGACCGCGGGCGCCGAATGCTTGTTCTTTCGGCGCCGCGCGGCGAAGCTGAAGGCCATGCGCTCTCTTAGACCTTTGCTTCTGCTTGCCGCGCTGCTGATGAGCAGCTGCGCGGACAACGAATGCAACTTCAACTCGCAGTGCGGAGCGCGCCGCTACTGCGAGCGAGGCAGCTGCTTTCAGGATTGCGCTGCCGACCTCGACTGCCCGAGCGATTCATTTTGCTCCGCCATCGGTCAATGCGAAGTGGGCCCACGCGACATGGGCGTCGATGCGCCCGATGCGTTCGTCGACGCGGCCGTCGACATGTTTACACCAACGCCCGACGCGAGCCGAGACTTCGCCGTCGACCTCCGTCCACCCGTCGACATGCGCGAAGTGGCCGTTCCGCCCGTGGACATGGGTGTCGAGGAGGGCGTCGATGAAGGCGTGGACATGGCCGTCGACATGGCACCGCTCCGGGGCCGCCTTGAAGCGTGCGGCATCGACGGCGAGTGTGCGAGCGGCTTCTGCCGCGACGGTCGCTGTTCGATAGTGTGCAGCGGAAACGGCGACTGCACACTCGACGAAGTGTGCGCCGGCGGGACCTGCCGGATCGACGATACCGGCGCCATGTGTTCGGCCGCCACGCCCGAAAGCTGCGCCCTTGGGCTGTGTGCAAGTTCGGTCACCGGCGGCGGCGAATGCACGCGCCCCTGCGAGGACGCGAGCGATTGCCCCGCCGGGCACGCCTGTACGTCCCTTGGTGGCATGCAGGTCTGCGTGAACATCGAAAAGCGCTGCAACAGTCCGGAAGACTGTGCGACGGGCTTTTGCCTGACGGTTCAGGGCTGCACGGCGACGTGCCGCACAGCAGCGGACTGTCCCGCACGCGCCACGCGGCTCGGCGTGCCGCCCTACACCTGCGAGCGGGCCTTTGGCTCGAGCGACCCGATCTGCGTTCCGCCGGACGACATCGTCGGGCCCGACGCCCTTGGCTCGGCCTGTGCGACGAGCGGCCTCAACCAGTGCCGCTCGGGCCTTTGCAACGCCGAAGCGCCCGCCGGGCCGATGTGCGTTCAAACCTGCACGGCAGACGGCGGCTGTCCGCCTGGCTTCGGGTGCAAGCCCGAGGAGCTTGGCGGCGGCGTCATCGAACTCCTCTGTGCCCGCGCAGGCACGCGCACGATCGGCGAAAGCTGCACCCGCGCCGCCGAATGCGAGTCGGCGCTCTGCAACGCGCCGGGCTACTGCACGCGCCTCTGCGACGACGGACTGTGCCCCGCGGGCTTTCGCTGCGACCCGCTGCCGGGCGTTACGTCCCGCCTCTGCGTACGGCTGTAAACGACCGACCGCGACGGCGCGTCCGCACCCCGCGAACCCCTCGTGCTTCAGCACCAACGCTCGCGCCATGACTTGTCGAAGGGGGGGCGCCGTTTTCGCCCCGCGCCCTAAAGGGCGCCCTTGGACGAACGGCCGCGGCGTTTTCGGGTGGGCCCAACCGTGGCGAAAGGGCGTAGCGAAGCGATTCGTTGTATCCTGATCGGAGGAACAGACTAGCTTGCAACGTTTCCTTATCGCGATCGGGCTCGCGGCCTTTGCCGCGTCCTGCAGTTCAACCCCCACCCAGGTCCTCGTTCGGATCGACGCCGACGAGGAAATCCGCGGACGGACCGACTCGGTGCGCCTCGAGGTGTTCGCCCTCGAGCTCGAGGGCAGCGAGCGGCGCGTATTCCTCGGGACCCAGGCGGTGAGCCAGTGGCCGATTCAGCATGTCATCACGCCCGCCGGCGGCGACGCGGGGCGGCGCTACCGAATCAGCGCATCGGCGATCGATCCAGCCTTCGAAATCCTCACCCAGACGGGCGTGATCAGCGGGTACGTAGACGGCGAAACACGCGTCGTCCCGCTCTTTCTCCAGGGAGGCGCGTGCACTGGGCGGGCGTGTCCGGAGGGGCGAACGTGCATCGGAACGAGCGGCGAATGCGATGAGACCCCGGTGATCGACCCGGTGGACCTTCCGCGCCGCGGTGAGGACGCATCGGTCGGCTTCGACATCGGCGCCGACGCCGGCATCGACGCCGACGCACCACCGAGCTGCGTCCCCGACGAAGCATGCGAGCTGCCCGAAGATCTGATGGACGAATGCGTCAGTGGCGGCATCACCGAATGCCGCGACGGTGTGCGCGTGTGCGTACCGCAGCTGGCGGTTGATCTCGAGACGCCGTGTCGCAGTGGCGACGGCGTCTGCGACCTGGACGACTTCTGCGATGGAACGAGCCCCTCGTGCGTCGACACCCAACTCGAGGATGGCGCCGCCTGCGGTGAAGAGCTCTTTTGCTTTGGCGGTGCATGCGGCGAGTGCGTCAACGGAACGCCCTGCGAGCCGGCGCCATGCAGGGTCGGCGTTCTTCTTTGCGTGCCCGGTGCCGCCATTTGCGAGGAAACCGGCAACGCACCGGCGAGCGATTCCTGCCGCGCTTCGGCGGGCCCGTGCGACGTGGAGGAGTTCTGCGACGGCGCAGGCAGCTGCCCCGAGGACGGTTTTGCGCCCACCTCGCAGGAGTGCCGCGCGAGCGAAGGCCCCTGCGACGTCGCCGAAAGCTGCTCAGGCGAGGCGACTTGCCCACCGGATGCGCTTCGAGCCCCCGGCAGTGTGTGCCGGGGCGCGGACGATGCTGCCTGCCGCGACGAGGGCGTGTGCACCGGCGACGACGCAAGCTGCCCGCCCTCCGCCTTTGCAGATCAGGACACGCAGTGCGCGCCGGAAGGGTCGAGCGAGTGCGACATGGAGCCGGACTTCTGCGATCCGATGACGGGCACCTGCCGCGCCCAGTTCACGCCCGCGGGCGTTCCTTGCAGCGCAGGACCGAACTTCGAGTGCGACGGCGCTGGAAACTGCATCGATCCACCCAACTGCGGCGAACCCTGCACGCTACCGGATCAACCCTGCATGCTTGGAGCGTTTGCATGCAACGACGATGGCACCGAGCTCGGCTGCCAACCCGCAGGAAGCCGCCCAGTGGGCGAAAGCTGCACGCCTAGCGCTGGCCGCCAGCCCTGCGAAGTGGAGGAAGCGACCTGCAACAACACGGGTCAATGCGTTCGCGCGATCGCCGTCGGAAGTGCCTGCGACGCAGCGCCGGACAACGAGTGTCTCGCTGCGCCGGTCTGCGTCGCGGGCAACCCGCTCTGCCCGGATCCGCTCCCGCGAGCGGGAACGCCAAGCTGTGGGCCTTCTTCCGCGTGCCAAGACAACGTGTGCATCGAGGGCGCGTGCGTAACGCGGGACCTCAACGAAGGCGAGCAGTGCGCAGCCGGTTCGGGGCCCTGCGTGTCGGAGAGCATCTGCGAAAGTGGTGCGTGCGTACCGGCACGGCCAACGGACGGCAATCGCTGCGGCGACCAACGGGAGACGGACTGTGACGGTCCGGACTCCTGCCAGGACGGCGTGTGCCAAGACAACGTCTTCCCGCCCGAGACCTCCTGCGGCGGCACGCTCGCGACCGAGTGCGCCGGCGGTGCATGCACGACGGACGGCGAATGTGAGTTCACGGAGGCCGAGGACGGCACCGCCTGCGGCTTTGACCGTGGCGTTTGCCTGAGCGGCCTTTGCGGCACGCTGCTGATATCCGAGGTGGCTTTCGGCCGCAGCCTCGAGGTTCCGCCACCGGACTACATCGAGGTTTACAACTCGTCGCCCGCCGAAATGTCCATCGAGGGCTGCACGCTCGAGGTGGAAGGTGCGATCGTCTACGCCTTTCCCGAAGGAGAGCTTGCGCCTTTTCAGTTTGCGGCGATTCGAGACGAGGGCGGGTTTGTTCCGGGGTTCGACTTCAACGGCACGGCCGAACTCGACCTTGACCGCTTGAGGGGTAGCGTCGCGCTCGTGTGTCCAACACCGTCGGGTGTGCAGACCCTGGACGCCGTCGCTTGGGGCGGCGCAGCGGGCGGTGAAGGAAGTCCCCTTGGCGGTCCGCCGCCCGTGATCGGCATCGACGACACCGGCTGGGACTCGTTCGAGCGCAAGGCGTGCCAGAACTCCACCGCCATGTCGCTCGCCTTCGGTACGGAGCAAACACACGGCAACGCCTTCGACACCAACCAGAATCGCTTCGATTTTGTCCACCAGTCGAACGCCCGACCGCAGGCCGGTGAAGAAGAAGAACCGGAATGCGATCTTGGAGGGTTCTAGACCCAATGCCGTTCACTTAGCGGCACCGTTCCGTCTTTTTCGAGTCTTTTTAGGGTAGTTACTCATCTTGATTTTGACGGCTCTCGGATAGCGCCGTTTGGAACGACGCGGTGGGAGTACAAAGTCGATGATTCGC
>JBCCRV010000512.1:0-5725 GCA_039201085.1 Myxococcota bacterium
CCCCCGCCCGGGCCCCCCGCGGGGCGCGGGGCGCCCCCCCCCCTCTCGCACGCCGGTTCCCACCGGCGGCCGACCGACGACCGGCCGCCGTCAGTAGACGACGCCGACCGTAAGCCGCGCGTTGAGCGGGGGCCCCGCCGTGGTGTGCAGCACGGGCAGCTCGCTACGGCGGCGACCCAAGCGAAAGTCGCTCGCGTAGTGGTATTCGCCCTCGCGGAGCTGGGTGTTGAGCACGTTTTCGACGGCGAGCTGGAGTCGCAGCCAGCGGTAGGCGTAGGACACGCTGGCGTCGAGCCGGGAGAGCGCCGCGCCGCGCGCGCCGTGCGGAAGATGGCGCGGGGCGACGAAGAGCCAGCGGAGGCCGCCGCCCACGCCGCTCGGGTGCCGCAAGATGGCGCTGGCGTTCGCCGTCAGCCAAGGCGCGAAGGGCACGCGGCTGCCCGACTCGCGAAAGCGGGCGTCGACGAGGGTCGCGCCAGCGCTGAGCTCGAGCCAATCAACGGGGCGCGATTCGAGGCGCAGTTCGCCGCCAAGGCGGCGCGTGCCGTTGAGCTCCAGGGTCACGCCGGATACGTGGTCGAAGACCGATTCGCGCTCGATGCGCGTAGCAAAGGCCGCGGCCACGAGGGTGGCGCGCTCGTGAAGCAGCACTCGGCTGCCCACCTCGACCGAATCGCTCACGGTCAGCGACGGCTCGCCGCCGAAGACCTCTTCGCCGAGGCCCGTATCGCCCGCGTCGAAGCTCGTGAAGGCGCGGGCTTCGGGCGGACGAAAGCCGCGGCCGTAGGAGGCAAAGAACGAGAGGTGGTCCGTGGCCTGGGCGCGCACGCTGGCGCGCGGTGAAATCGCCAGCTCGCTGCCGCTTCCGTCGAGCGCCCCCTGGGTGCGGTCGTTCGCGGCGATGTGCATCCAATCGGCGCGCACCCCGAGATCGACGCGCAGACGGCGCACGGGCTCGAGGCGAACGCCCGCGCGCGCGTGCGTAATGCTCTGCATCGCGCTGAGCGAACGGCGCGTGTCGAGCACTTCCTCGGCCTGCCCGACGGCGCGCTCGGACTGGGAAATGTACTCGCCCTCGTAGCCGCCGCCGACGTCGAGGGTGACGTGGTCGCCGAGGTGGCGGTGGTACGCGACCTGGGCGCCGAAGGTGCTGCTTTGGTGGGCCTGCCCGCGGCGGTCGCCGTTTTCCTCGTCGATCAAAAAGCCCGTGAAGTTCTCAAGCAGATCGAGGCGGCGATGGCCCGCATAGAGGCGCCCTTCGACGTTGCCGTTCGACGTTTGGTGCTCGAGAGTAACGCCGGCGAGAGCGCGGGCTGAGCGGCCACCGGTCGCCGGATCGTACGCGCCGTCGAAGGGCACGACGCCGTCGCGCACGTCGTCGTTTCGAAGCGTGCCGGGGATTTCAAAGTCGGCGAAAGAAGCGAGCGCGAAGGCGGAAAGTTCGGTTCGCCCGCGCTGAAGTAGTCGAGAGCGCGCGTTTACGGTGGCGCGGTCCAAACGGCGCTGGGCGCCAAAGCCCTGGTCGTGGGTGAGCGCCGCGCCGACGAAGTGCTCACCGTCATCGCTGGTGTACGCACCAAAGACGCGGCCCCGGCCCGTCGTGCCGCCGCTGATGCTCAATCGGGCGCCGCGCTCGGACGGAGCCACACCGAGTCGGTAGTTCGCCGAGCCAGCCATCGCGAAGGCGCCCTGATCAAGGTCGAAGGGTCCCTTCGTCACGTCGATGGTTTCAATGAACTCCGGCAGGATCAGCCCAAGATCCAGGTACGCCTGAGCGTGAATGTTCGACCACTCGTTGAGCGCCACGCCTTCGACGGTGACGCGCAGGTCGGCGCCGTGGGCGGCGTCAAAGCCGCGCAGAAAGTACTGGTAGCCTTTGCCTTCGCTGCCGTGCTGAACGAGCGTCAGGCCGCCAACCTGGCGCAGCGCTTCCGCCGCCGTCCGCGTGGGAAGGGCCGCGATTTCGGCCGCTTCCACGCGTTCCGTCGAGGCCTGCATGGCGTCGAGGTCGGCCCGAACGCGGGCCGTCGTGCCGTACTCGCCTTCGTCTTCGGGCAAAAGCTCGATGCGCAGGGCGTCTTCGGCGGCGGCTTCGACCTCGACGAACCCTTCGGCTTCGACGATGAGAACCGCGCCGACGGGTACGCCTTCGAGCGAGAAGGCGCCGTTTTCGTCCGTCGTCGTTTCCAGGTCGTGGTCCGCGACGCGAACCACGGCGCCGGCTACGGGGCCAAACCCCTCTTCCATCACCACGCCCTCGAGTTCGCCTCCGTGCAGGGCAAAGGCGACCGACGCCAGGCTGAAGGCCAGTGCGTGGGCGAGGAGGAAGCGAAGCAAGGGTCAGGCTCGAAAGGAGTCGCGCGAGGGTGGGCGAACTACTAGCTGTCGCAGTGGCCTTCGCCGTTGACGTGGCCGATAAGCAAGCTCTGGGCGACGAGGTACTGCCAGAGGTTCGTCACGTCGGAGTTGCCCACGTCGTAGGTGCCGACGTCGGCGGCCTCGAGCTCGGCGCGCGTGAGCACGTCGTCGGCGTTCGTGTCGGCGGCAGCGAGGGGCTCGAAGAGCAGGCCGGGCTCGTCGGACACGAGGCTGTCGAAGAAGAGGTGGTCGCCGTGAATGGTGATCTCAAAGTTGCCAATGCCGTCCTCGGGCACCACAGCGCTCTCCTCACAGCTCACGTAGCGCTGCGGCGTGTCGAAGGTCCAGTCGAACGTGATCGTGCGGCCGTCCTTCGTGGCGCTGCCCATCACGTTGAGGGCGTCGATCTGAAAGGTGACGTCGTCGTAGGTGCCCGAAGGAAGGACGGCGCTTCCGAGCGGCGCGCCCGCGCCGGCCGTGCTTTCGTGAAGCACCAAGTTCGTGCCGGCGAAGTTCTCGCCGCCGATGTCGGCGTTGAGGGTCACCATGAAACTATCGAAGGCGATGGCCCAGCCGTCGTCCATCTCATCGGAAGGAATGCCGTCTTCAATGAAGGACTCACCGTAGGCGCTCACCGCCAGCGTGCCTTCGCCGTTGGAATCGCCGCATCCAAGGGCGGTGATGAGGGAGAGAAAAAGGATCGTACGAAGCATGATGGTCCCCTTACGGATGCGTCCCCCTAACGGATCGCTTCCGCCGCTTGAAAAAGAGTGTGGTCGTGGCTCAAAAACGCGCGGCGAACGGCCGCGTACGCGGTGGCGGCGTCGTCTGCGGACGCGGCGTTAAGGACGAGCGTTCCCTCGCTTGCCAGAGCGGCAAAATCGACGCCGTCGAAGAGCGTGTCGTCTTCGAAGGGATCGTCCATCAGGAACGAGAAGAGCAGCGCCGACGTTTCGGCGCCGACCGTGGCTTCGAAGGGTATGCCGATGATGGCGCGGCCCTCGGGCGCGTCGACGGCGACGGTGAAGCTCACCGTATCGTCGCCCCGCACCGCCTGACCTTCGACAATGGCCGTATGGCCGTTCAGCGGGCCCTCACCCTCGAACGTTCGCAGGTCGATGTCGGCGGCGTTGTATTCGGTGCCAATCAGCTGGGCGATGCCGAGTGTGCGATCGTCGGCGAACCAGTCGATGACGTAGTCGCCGAGCATCTCACCGGTGACTTCGCCTCCTTGAAAATGTCCTGGGTGCGCGAGGGCCGTCGACGCTCCGAAGAGCACGGGCGCGCGGGCGTCGATTTCGCCCTCCACCGTAAAGCGAAAGTTCGCCACGGCGGCGCGAAGCCCCGTGAGCGTCACGGTATAGCCGAGGTCCGTGGTGACCGCTTCCGTGGGCGGGACGAGCTGCACGGGCACGTCGAAGCGTTCGGCTTCGCTCGGATCGCCGCAGCCCGCGACGGGCACGAGCGGCGCCATCACCAGGGGCCCGAGCATGAGCATCGCCGCCATCGACACCGTTCTTCGCATGGGACTTCGTGTAGCAGTCGGCGTTGGCCGTGACGACCTCATGCGCGCGTTACCTCACCGCCGCTCACGGCGAAATCGACGCGCGCGTCGTCGAGCAGGATGAACTCGCGGTGGGTTGTCGTGAGAAAAACCTGCCCCCCCAATCGGGCGAGGAGCTCAAAGAAACGTCGGTTGCGGCTCCGGTCGAGTTCGCTGGAGACGTCGTCCAAAAGAAGAATGGGCACGCGACCGGTACGCGCGCCGAGCACATCCAGTTCGGCAACTTTTAGCGCGAGCACCAATGCGCGGTGCTGGCCCTGACTTGCGTGGTGTTTGGCGGCGACGTCGCGCACTTCGAGACTGAGGTCGTCGCCGTGCGGACCGTCCGCCGTAAAGCCGCGCGCGCGATCCTTGGCGTAGGACGCTTCGAGGGCCTGGGCGATGGCGCTTTGGGTGGGCTCGACGCGCGGCGCGTAACGCACCCGGAGGGGAAGCTCGACGCCGGCCACTTCGCGAAAGGCGGCTTCGGCGCGCGGTGCTAGGTCCGCGACAAGTGCGGCGCGCGTTTGGCCGACAACGGCACCGGACTGGCTCAGGATCACGTTGAAGGCGTCGATCGAACGACGGTCGACGTCTTCCTGTTTGAGCAGGCGATTCCGGCTGCGCAGGGCCTTCGAGTACGCCGCAAGCGCCGACGAATAGGTCGGATCCATCTGCTCGAGAATGCGGTCGAGGTAGGCGCGTCGCGGCTCTGGCGGGCCCATCGCCAAGCCCGCATCACCCGGATGAAAGAGCACCATCTGCACGGCGCCGTGCCAAAGCGCGATGGCACGTGGACGCTTCTCATCGAGCCGAAGTTGGCGCGCCTTCGTCCGAGAGAGTGCCGCATCGAAGGTGCGTGGCAGCACCTCGCCGGCGATGCGCGCCCGAATGCGGGCGTCGTCTGCGTCGATGGCGATGAGATCGCCGGCCTTGGCGCCGCGAAAACTGCGCAGGGCGCCAAGGTAGTGAATCGCCTCGAGGAGGTTGCTCTTTCCGGCGCCGTTGTCGCCCGATACCACGTTGAACTGGGGCCCCGGCGTCAAGTCGAGGGGCGCCAAGTTCCGATAGCCGCGGACAAAGAGCCGTTCTACGCGCAGGGGCTTCACGCTCCACCCTAGCCCGGATTCAAACTCCGTCGACGCGCCCTTCGAGCTTCGCAATCAGCTACTGTTGAAAAAGTCCATCGCCTCGACCTTAGGCTTTGCGCGCTTGAGTGCGGAACCACGCCCCTGCGCGCCGAGGCCCCGACAGCGGCGCAGCTGCGACAACATGCCGCCCCAGACCGCGTCGCGCTTAGCGCGCCGATAGGCCGTTCGCGAAACGAATCTCGAGCGTCTTTGAAGCATGAGGATGCAAGCGTCCCACGAGCTGGCGGAAGGCCGCGGGATGAGCGCCCCTGAGTGGACCGCATGGACAGCAACAAGGAGCGCTTCCTCCAGCGGCACTGGCCCTGGAGCAATTGGCGGAGGACGCGGCCGCGGCGGGCCTTCGCGTCGACGTGGGCAAGCGCTTGCAGCGCCAGCCCATACGCGCATTATCGGGACTTGGCGGACGAAGCGAACCAGACCCCTCGGATCAAGGGGGCCGTGATCGTGGATCAGCTTCGCCGCATTGAAGAGCGCTTCGGCTCGGGCCCCATCGACGCCGCCATGGCGCGCCTTTCGCCAGCGCACCGGCGCGAGCTCGAAGGCATGGTCAGTATCTCCTGGCTCGATGTCGACGCCACCACCGCCCTCAAGAGCCTGATCGCCGAAGAGGTGGGTATGACGCCCCTCTCCTTTCAGCGTTTGATCGTGCGCGAAGCCATCGGCGACACGGTGA
>JBCCRV010000513.1:0-5719 GCA_039201085.1 Myxococcota bacterium
CCGCTCATTCGTGGCACCCTCGTCACGGCCATCGGTCTAAGCCTGCTGATCGCCGTCGGCCTCTGGTTGCTCGCGCCCGTGCTCGGGGAGCGGGTCTACCCGCAGCTTGAAGGCTTCACAGAGGGCCTTCGCTGGATGGTCCTCGCCCTTCCGGCGATGGCCATCATGACCGTATCGCTCGCGGCCACAAAGATTCAGCAGCGCATGGAGTTCGATGTGCTCGTCGAGGGCTTTCTCGTGCCGGCCGGGTTGATCGCGGCGTGCGTCTGGGCGTGGTCCACGGAGACCGGTCTCGTCGCCCTCGCGCAGGGCTACGCGGCCGCGTACGCTTTGGGCGCCCTTGCGAGCCTGCTGAGCGTGTCGAAGGACTATTCGCTGGCGCGCGTCTTCTCCAGCTCGGGGACCTATGAGCCCGGCTTTCGCGACGTTCACCGCTTTGCCGTACCGCACAGCCTCAAGCAGACGCTGAACCAGTACCAAACGCGCGTCGATGTGCTCCTGCTCGGCGCCTTTGGCACCGCATCGACGCTTGTGGCCTTCTATTCGGCCGGCTCGCTCATCGCGACGCTCGTGCGCGAGGTCCGCATGGTGTTTAGCCGCGCCATCGGGCCCGTGCTCGCCCGCTACCACGCCGTGGGCGACCGCGCCGCGATGGACGCACTGGTCAATCGGCTCTCACGCTTGAGCTTCACGATCGCGCTTCCGATCGGCCTCGCCGTGGGCATCTTTCGCGGCGAGCTGCTTCAGCTCGTCGATCCCTCCTTCAACATGGACAGCGACTTCTTCGTGCTTCTGCTGGTGTCGCCGCTTGCGTCCTGCGCCATCGGCTTCATGGGCAACACGCTCACGTACACGGGCCACACGACCGTCGGGCTCTTCAACGTGATGGGCGCGACGGCCCTCAATCTGGTGCTCAACGTGCTGTGGATTCCGCCCTACGGGCTCCTCGGCGCGGCGATGGCGACGGCGCTCACGGCCCTTGCCTTTCAGTTCGTTCAGACGGTGCAGGTCCGGCGCCTCGAGGGCGTCATCCTCCGGTGGCGCGATATTCGATATCCCGTGCTGGCCGGCGTGCTTCCCGTCGCCCTTTGGCTGGCCCTCGAGTTCGAAGGCGTGCTCTCGAGCTTCCTGCTTCGCCTCGCGGCGGCCCTGGGCCTGCTGGCCCTTTACACGTTGGGTCTCCGCATCACGGGCCTACCCGAGTTTCCCCTGCGCAAGCGCTAGCTGACCGCGGAGGAACCCACACGGTCATTTGTCGTCCGCTACGCTCTGGTCCGCGCGAAGCGTGCGCGTGAGGGGTGAAGCGTGCGCGCAGGTCTACAAGCGCCTTAGCGGGCCAATCGACGCGCGACCAAACGATGGATGGGAAGGCCGTTCAGCTCCGCTTGCGATTCGCGCCCGCTCACGGACCCGAAGGGGTTGTGGTCCACGGGGCGTGGGGGTTCGAACGCGCCCTGGGCGGAGATGGCCTGGGCGTACTCGCTCGCCCGGTGCTCGACGTCCGTCTGCACGAAGAGCTCACCGCCGTCACGAAGCAGGCGCGCGGCGCTCGCGAGAAAGCGGTCCGCCACCACGATGCGTTCCGCATGCTTTCGCTTCCACCAAGGATCGGGAAAGTGCACGTACATGCGGGCCACAGAACCGTCTGGGTCCGCTCGCTCAAGAATCTCTCGGACGTCGCCGGCCCAGCTCCGCAGCTGGCCGAGGCCCTCACGCCGGCGGCGCGCCTCCACGAGGTAGGCCCACTTCGCTTTGATCTCGATCCCGAGGACACGGGCCTTGGGCTCGAAGGCCGCCCGTCGAAAGAGCGATTGGCCACGGCCAAAGCCCACGTCGATCTCCAGAGGGCCGTCCCCTTCGATGACCTTAGTGAGGTCGAAGCGCCCGTCCGGTGCCCGCGGCGCGACTTGGCCATAGCGACGGGTTCCCCGATCCGATTCGGGCACATCCTCAAGTGGACCGTCGCTTCGCGTGCTGCGTGTACGCGTGGTCGCGGATGCGACCACTTCGCCGTCGCGAAGCACGCAGTAGCCTTCGCACCGCCCCTGCGGGGCGCGAAAGCGGCGCAGCTCATCGCCCGCCTCGACCGCCCGCAGCAAGCGCGCCACGGCATCGTTCGGCGGTTTCTTCGCGAGGCGCTCGGCGTCGGAGGTACGCGAGCTGATCCAGGCCAGTGGAATCGACGCCATTGGCGCGTCGTACGGGCCCGACGGCCCCGCGGCAAACCGCGCTCCACGAGGAGCGACGATTGACAGGACGAAGGGCTCGCGAAAGGGTGCGCGCCGTGCTTGCCCTTCGCACCTTGCCCCTCTACGTCGCGCTGCTTCTCAGCGGCAGCGCGGCCCTCGTCTATCAGACGACCTGGGGCCGCATGCTGCAGCGCGTCTTCGGAGTCAGCGACCTCGCCGTGGCCACCGTACTCGCCACCTTTTTTCTCGGCCTTGGGCTTGGAAGCGCCGCCGGCGACCGCTTCGCCAAGCGCAAGCCCGCGGCGCGCACCTACGGCCTCATCGAAATCGGGGTTGGGATCTGGGCCATCGCCAGCCTTTGGCTGATGCCGCGCATTCATGACGCCTACTCGCTCCTCGATTTGGACGCGAGTTTTGGCACGCTCACGTTCGTTCGGCTGCTGCTTGCCTTCATTGTCCTGCTGCCGCCCACCTTCTTGATGGGTGCGACGCTCCCCGTACTTATAGCCGCCGTGAGCGAATCGGGCCTTCGGTGGGAGCGGCGGGCCACCTGGCTCTACGCGACGAACACGCTCGGCGCCGCCCTCGGTGCAGCGGCGACGGGCCTATACCTTGTGCCGCGCTTCGGCGCGCAGCGCTCCGTAATGATCGCCGCCGCCCTCAGCTTTGCCGCCGCCATCGTGGTCATGGGGACGTTTCGCCGCGGCCCGAAGGAAGCCGCGGAACCCGCGACGGAGGAAGCGCTGCGCCGCGCCCCCTCGTCGCCCCGTCTCGCCATGGGCCTGGCCGCCGCGGCGGGCTTCGCTTCGCTGGCGGGCGAAGTCCTCTGGACGCGCGCCCTGCGCCTCGTCGTTCAGGGCACCACGCAGGCCTTCGCCGCCATGCTCACGGTCTTTCTCGTGGGCATTGGCCTCGGTAGCGTGTTCGCGGGCCGCCTGGCGAAACGCTACGATCCGCGCGCGCTTTTTGGTGGGCTTCAGCTCACGCTCGGCGTTCTGACCCTCCTGGCGATGTTCGTGGCGAGCCGCTTGCCGCAAATCGTCATGCTTCTGCAGGGCGAACTCGTGGTCGTGCCCCATGAAGCGTGGGTCGTCTTGGCGGCGGCAACGGTGCTGCTTTTTCCGCTCGCGCTTGCCCTGGGCACGGCGATTCCGCTCGCTTGGCGCATCGCCGGCGGAAGTTCGGACGAAGCCGCCAAGACGAGCGGACGGGTGCTGGCTACCAACACCCTCGGCGGACTCGTCGGCAGCCTAGTGGCGGGCTTTCTGCTCGTGCCCTTTTTGGGCCTTGAGCGCAGCCTTGGCTTCATCGCTTTCGTGCACTTCGCCACGGCGACGGCCACCTTTGTGGCGATGGCGACGCAGGCGGCGGTAGTGCGGGCCACGCACTTCTTCGCCACCGCACCGCTCCTCCTAGGCGCCGTCGCGCTTGCGGCGCCGCCGGAGCTCAACCTGCCCTACCTGCTCGACGCCTGGTACGACCCGCAGGCGGCGCTGATCGAAGGCCCACAGGACCACTGGCGCGATCCCGTTCGGCTGCTCGAAGAGGGCCGCAACACCACGGTGACAGTGCTCGAACGTGATTCGACCCTTCGTCTCTTCAACGACGGCCGCCCTGAATCGGGCATCGGCACGGACGAGCCTGGCTTTGGGGAAGAGCTCTCTACGCTCGGGTCATTGCCGACGCTCTTCGCCGAGCCGCGGGAGCGCGCGATGGTGATCGGCCTGGGCGCCGCCCACTCGACGGCCGTGCTGCTCGGCGGCCCGTGGCAAGACGTCGACGTGGTGGAGCTTGAGGGCGCCGTCGTGGGGGCTGCGCGCTTTCTCTACGAATCGCGCAGCAAAGCCTTTCCCCTCGACGACGAGCGCACCCGTTTAGTGGTGGACGACGCCCGGGCGCAGCTCGTGCTGGCGCCCGAAGGCAGCTACGACGCCATCGTAAGCCAGCCTTCGCACCCCTGGCTCGCCGGCTCGAGCGCCCTCTACACGCGCGAGTTCTTTCAGGAGACGCAGGGTGCCCTCAGCGAAGGCGGCGTGCTCGCCCTTTGGTCCAACCTCTTCCGCATGGATGGCGTGCATCTCCAGCGCATTGTCGGCACGCTGAGCAGTGTTTTCGAGCACGTGCACGCCTACATGTGCGAGGACTCGAGCTTCATCTTGGCCGCGAGCGACCGGCCCATCGTGTACGGCCGCGAGTTCGCCGAGCGCGTGGCCAGCGCAGGCCTGCGGCCGTTCCTTCGCCCCTTTGCCCTCGACGACTCCGTCGACTTCCTGAGCGTCGTCGAGCTCGACAGCCAGGGCGCAGCGGCCTTTGGTGAACGCGCTGAGGCGCTCGTCGACGACCGGCCGGCCCTCGAGTTTGCGCTTGCCCGCATTCCCCAATCGGACGGCCTCCGCGAACCGGACGTCGATTACCTCCTGCGCGACATTCCTTGGATGAGCGCCCAGACATTCGAGGCCATCGACCCGGTCCAGCGCTTTGATGTGCTCCTTCGCCGCCTCGAATACGTGGAGTACCGCTACCACGCCATCGAGCGTGTGCGGCTCGCCCTCCCAGACCTGCCGATTTCCGCGACCGAACGGCGAACGCTGGATGGCGTCATTGCCGAACTCCGCGGCGACGTGCGCGGGGCCATCGAGGCCTTTGACGAAGCCA
Source organism: Myxococcota bacterium (assembly GCA_039201085.1). Lineage (GTDB taxonomy): Bacteria > Myxococcota_A > Polyangia > Polyangiales > Houyiibacteriaceae > JBCCRV01. Next base: position 4,845 of record JBCCRV010000513.1, read on the forward strand.
AGGACGATCCAACGGCGCGCTATCGGCTTACGGCGCTCTTGGATGCAGAGCGGCTCTACGGCCGACAGATCCAACTGCAAGCCGAGCTCGGCCGTGTCGAATCTCCCCTCATGCTCCTGCGCGCGGCGATGGCGATCAACAATCGAACCGCCGCCGAGCACGCCCTCGAAGCTGAAACGGCCCGAAACGACCCCTCCGACGACGCTATCGCCGCCGCGGCCCGGGCCTGGCTCGCGAACGACTGCCCGGCGCTGCGGGCGTCGATGCTCGATCCACGCGTGAGTCGCGACGAACAGCTCGTTCGTGCCGCCCTGGCCTGTGCCTACGCCGCCGGGGACGCCGCCGAGGCCGAAGAGCTCGGCGAGCAGCTAGCCCGAAACCGACGCCGTGTCGCGAGCCAAGAAGTCACGCTCGGCGACGAAGCCGAAAATGCCGGCGCCGGGGCCCGCGCCCTCCGCCATTTCCTTCGGGCCCTGAAGGCACACCCAGGCCACGCTCAGGCGGCCACCCGCGCCGCGCAAATCCGCTACCGCCTCGAAGGTGAGGACGCCGCGCGCCGATGCCCTGTAGCGCTTCGACCCAGTAGGACTCGGGTTGGCAGTTTACATGATGCCAGCCAGGCTGTCCTGGACTGGCGTAGGTCATCATGAGATATCGTTTTGAGGCAGAAAAGGTGGTGAGGAAATGGTCGCGATATTTCTCCTCAACATGCTCCACGAATTCGCAACTCCAGACGAGGTCGAATTCATCCTCCGGTTCATAAGGCCCGTCGACGAAGTCGTGAACAACATGATGGTCGGGGATGACGCTGTCTCGCTTCGCTTGCTTGCTGCCATCGACGCCACGAACCCGGCATCCAAGTTCTTTGAAGTAGG
>JBCCRV010000514.1:0-5706 GCA_039201085.1 Myxococcota bacterium
CCCCCCCCTCGGGGGGGGGCCCCAATCCCCCCCCCGGGGGGGGGCCGCTCCGCCCGCCTTCTGGAGTCGGCGTGCACGAAATAGAAAATAGGTGGGGGAGCGCCCTATCGATCTCGTGTGTTCCACACGACGATAGGACGCGGGACATAGCCCACGTGACCCAGGCGTAGGGAGGCGTAAACGCGCTACGTCAGGTCCAGGCGCGGGCAGCATCGAGCAACTGCACACGCTCGGCTGAGAGCCGGCGATGGTTGGTCCCGGTTGATGGAAGCATTGAGCAGCTCGAGTTTTCGCCGGTGGAGAACCGGCGAGCTGCGCGGCCCATCCCGCGGGGAGCTGGGGGCCCCGCACGCGGGGTGGGCTGACAAGAAGCGCTGCTGGGGACTGGCGGTGTGGCGTTCTGATAGCCTGCCGCCATGGCGGCGGATGCGCTTTTTCAGGCCCTTTGGGATTCGTACGTGAAGCACGCGCCGCATGCGCTTCGGGTGCATGGGCTTTTGGAGGAGTTGGGCGAGACGCCCGTCAACGATCACATCGCGCTGCGGACGTTTGGTCTACCGGGCATGCAGATCGAGGATTTGGCGCGCGCGTTTGTGGACGCGGGCTATGAGCGGGTCGCGCCCTACGCCTTTGAGAAGAAGCAGCTGGACGCCTGGCACTACGCCGATCCCCAGGGCGGGCCGAAGGTGTTTATTAGCGCGCTGCGCGTGCATTCGCTGAGCGAAGGCGCGCAAGATGTGGTGCGTTCGCTGGCGGGACAGGTGGCGGCGGACGCTGCAGCCGATCCTCGCTTTACGAATAGCGGCCGGCCGTGGCGCGTGGACCGCGCGACGTACGAGATGCTTCGCGAGGAAAGCGAGTACGCCGCGTGGGTTGCGGCCTTTGGCTTTCGCGCGAACCACTTCACGCTCCTCGTCAACGCGCTGCGCGGGTTCGGCTCGCTTGAGATGCTCAATGAACGCCTTGTGGAGGCCGGTTTCACCTTCAGCGAATCGGGCGGACGCATCAAGGGCACCGCTGCGCAAGGGCTCGAGCAGTCGTCGACGCGCGCAGAGGACGTGGAGGTCGCCTTCGACGATGGCGCGTTGACCATTCCCGGGAGCTACTACGAGTTCGCACTTCGATACGTGCGTGATGGCGTGCTCTTCGATGGCTTCATCGCTGAGAGTGCGGACCGTATCTTTGAAAGCACGGACACGTCCCAATGATTGAGCTTCGTCAGCTGACGAAGACCTATCCGATGGAGAATGGCCGCGTGGAGGCCCTCCGGCGGATCGACCTCAACGTTGACGAGGGCGAGTTCGTGGCGGTGGTGGGAAGTTCAGGTAGCGGAAAGTCTACCTTGCTCAATATGCTGGGACTGCTCGACACTTGGGATAGCGGAGCGTACCGCCTCAACGGTGAAGACGTGTCGAACCTTAGCGAGGGTCGGCGGGCGCGGGCGCGCAACCGCTCGATCGGCTTTGTGTTCCAGTCCTTTCACCTGCTTCCGACGAAGCGCGCTTGGGAAAACGTGGCGCTGCCGCTGACCTATGCGGGAACGCCGCGGCGGGATCGGCGAGCCCGCGCCATGGCGCTGCTCGACCGCTTGGGCCTCGCGGACCGGACGGACCATCTTCCGAGCGAACTCAGCGGTGGCCAGCGCCAGCGGGTCGCGATCGCGCGTGCGCTCGTGACCGATCCGCCGCTCATTTTGGCAGACGAGCCCACGGGCAACCTCGACTCGAAGACCACGGACGACGTGCTCAAGCTGCTTGAGGAAATTCATCGCGAAGGACGGACGGTGGTGGTCGTCACCCATGAGGAAGAAGTGGCCCAGCGGGCCGCGCGGCGCATCGTGATGCAGGATGCGGAAATCGTTCGGGACGACGGCCGCGAAGGCCAAAAGTCGGACCGTCCTGAGGAATCTGGCTAGAGTCGCTTGCCTTGGACCTGTTTCGGGAAGTCGCTGAGAGCATTGTTCGCCGGCCCCTTCGCACGGCGACGACGGCCTTTGGCGTGTTCTGGGGCATGCTCCTCTTGGTGATCATGTTGGGCGCCGCCGCAGGTCTGCAGAACGGCATTGCCAAGCTCTTTCGCGACGACGCGTCGACTTCGGTCTGGATCTCCGCAGGCTCGACGAGCCTTTCGACCGGGGGCCTTCCCGCCGGCCGAAATATTCGGCTGACGGTGGATGACGCCGAGGCCCTTCGCACGCTTCTGCCCGAACTTAGCGACGTGTCTCCGCGCCATCCGGTGGACGGCGTGGTGCGGGCGCCCGCGACGGGTCGGGTGGCGGGCCTCCCGGTCTTTGGCATCGAGCCGGGTTATGCGTCCGTCGAGCGAACGCAGCGCCACCTGGGACGCCTCCTCAATGAGCTCGACTCCGCGCGGGCGCGCCGGGTGGCCATCGTCGGGGAGCGAGCCGCGGAGATTCTCTTCGGTCGCCCCGAAGCCGCCCTGAACGAGTCGATCGATCTGCAAGGCTACCGCTTTCGCGTGGTCGGCGTGTTTCGCGACGCCGGGGGCGACGGAGAAATGCGACGCATCTTCGTTCCCTACGCGGCGCTCGCGCGCACGATCGACGGCCGACGCGAAGCTGTGAGGCTCGTCGCGATCGCCGATCCGACCGTCGATCCTGCGCTGGTCCGGCGACGCATTCGGCGGCTGGTTGCCCATCGGCACCGCTTTGACGTAGCGGACCCGACGGCCGTCAACGTGTTCATGGCGCTGGAGCAATACGAGAAGTTTACGTCCCTGATCACCGGGCTGAATGTGATGGTCTTGCTAATCGGATTGGGTACGCTCCTCACGGCCATGTCGGGCGTTAGCAACATCCTGCTCGTGTCGGTGCGCGAACGCATGCGCGAGTTTGGCCTTCGTCGCGCCCTCGGCGCTTCTGCCGGTCACATCTTTCGCATGGTCATCCTGGAAGCCGTCGCCCTATCGGCCGTCGCCGGTTCGCTCGGGGTGATCGTCGGCCTTGCGGTGCTCAAAGTGCTGCGGGACGCCGGCGTCAAAGCGGACTACTTCGAGAATCCCGCCGTCGAACCGGAGACCCTCTGGCCCCTCCTTGGGCTTCTTGTCTTTTCGGCCGTTTTCGCGGGCATCGTTCCCGCCCGTCAAGCGGCGCGTGTGACCCCGGCGGAGGCGCTTCGCGATGAGTAAGCGAGGCGCTTCCGGGCGTTGGCTGCTGCTCCTCGGGCTCATCGGCGGCGTAGCGGCGCTCTACCGCTACGGCACGCAGGAAGAGTCGACGGCCTACGAAGGCGCGACGGCCGCAGTTGCGCGCGACTCGATCGTTGAGTCAACGGTGGTGGTTGGCCGTATCGAGCCCCGCGAGTCCGTTCCGGTCCGACCGACGATCTCCGGCGAGCTCACGGAGCTCACGGTCGTGGCCGGTGATGTGGTGGAAGCGGGCCAGAGCATCGGCACGGTTCGGCCCATCGCCGACCCGGTACAGCTGGCGAACGCCCGTTCCCGCGTCGTGCAGGCTCGCCTTCGCGTCGCTGCCGCGGAGCGCGAGGTCGCACGTCGCTCCCACGAGCTCGCTTCCGGCGAGCTTGCCGTCGCCGGTCAGGAGCGAGACCGCGCGATCGACGAGCTCGCGCAGGCGCAGGAGGAGCTCGCCGCCGCGCAGCGCGAGGTCCGCTTGCTCGCTCAGGGCACGTCCCGCGGTGGGGGGCAAGCATCCACGCAGATCATCTCGCCCGTGGCGGGAACGGTGCTGGAGGTTCCGGTGGTGGTCGGGACGTTCGTGAGCGAAACGAGCGCCTTTCGTGATGGCACCACCGTCGCCACGGTCGCAGATATGAGCGACCTGCTCTTCAAGGGGGAGATCGACGAAACGTACGTGAATGCGCTGGAGATCGGCGACGAACTCCCGCTCGATATCGGCGCTCTCCCGGAGTCCGTTGTGCCCTCCGTTCTCGAGCACGTGGCGCCGCGGGCGTCCGGTGAGGCGTCGATCGTGGGGGAAGCGCGCTCGGCGACGACGTACGAGATTTGGGCCCGCATCGACGCCGAGCCGTCCCTGCGCGCAGGGTTTAGCGCCACGGCCACGGTCATTCTTGAACAGCGCGAAAACGTGCTCGTGGTCGATGAGGGGGCGCTCCGTTTTCAGGGCGACCAAGCGAGCGTCGAGCTCGTGGGCGAAGGCGGTGAACTCGAAATGCGCGAAGTGGAGCTGGGCCTTTCCAACGGCGTGAACATCGAGGTCTTGGCGGGCCTCTCGGAAGGCGACCGGGTGGCCCTTCGCACGGAGCGTCGTGAGTAGCGATCCACGCCGCTTTCGCGGGACACGGGCCCGTAAGCATGCAATGCCGAAAGCCATGGGCCGTTTGTTCCTTAGCGCGCTGTGTGCGTTCGCAGCCTTCGCATGCGGCGACGACGATGGGGCCATGCCCGACGCACCGAGCGCCGACTCGGCGACGCCTTCCGGGGACATCTTCATCGTCGCCAACCGCGTATTGACTCCCTCTTCGCGAACGGTGTTCGTGCATGCGCTGTCCAGCATGGCTGCCCAGGAGCTCGATGCGGCGAATGCGGTCGAGGTAAACGGCCGCTCCCGGGTGCGTGTGTTCGAGGACGCCGTCTACATCTTCGATGGAGAGAGCGGCCGCGTCATCCGCTACGGCGTCACGTCCGAACGCGCGTTCGTCGAAGAGGACGAGTTTTCGATGGCCGAACTGGGGATCACGCGTTTTCGAAGCTCCTTTGCGTTTCTTTCCGCGGAGCGTGCGTACTACATCGACATTCCTAGCGAGCAGGTCGTCGTTTGGAATCCGAGCGCGATGGAGATTGTCAGCACCTTTGATCTCGTGGGCGTCGTGCGCGACGAAGGCGGCGCCGCGGGCGGGTCCGTACACGTGCTGGGCGACGAAGTGTTCATGCCGATTGCGTGGGCGAGCACCACCACCGGCGAGTTCTTCAATGAGGTGGCCGTACTCGTGCTCTCGGCCTCGGAAGATCGTACGGCGCGAATCGTCACGGACGCGCGTTGCGCAATCAGCGGCGGTGCGTTCGTTGAGAACGAACAGCTCTACGTGCTCGGCGATCTCGGGTCAGGCGTCTACGATTTCTTTACGGAAACAGCTGTCCAGTCGCCGTGTCTCGTGCGCATCGGCGAAGGAGACACGGCCTTCGCCGCTGATTTTGCGCTCGACATGCGCGCTGCCACCGGCGCGCCCCAGGTTTCCAACGCCGTGGGCAACGGACGGGGAAGCTTTGTGACGCGGGTCTTCGATACGGACTTCGACGTCACGACCCTGACCAATCCCGCGACGTACTTTGCCCTCGAACTTTGGCGCTACGGCGTCGTTTCGTTGCCTTCGGGCGAAACGGAAGTCATCGACCTTCCCCTCAGCGGGATCTCGTTTGATCCGCTGATCATCGACGGCGATTATTACATCCAGCAGGTCGATGAGGATGAAGGTCGAACCACGCTTTTTCGCCTCGACGGATCCATCGCGACGCCGAGCGTGTCCGCTGCCGGCGACATTCAGTTTGCTGGTCGCCTTCGCTGACGCGACGCCGGTCTAGACCGGTTCGGGCTTTATTTGATTTGCGCGGGTTCGTCGGTCGGGTCGAGATCAAGGCGCGAGGACGTAGGACGGCAGGCGCCTTTCAAGGACGAGCAACGCCGAGGTCGGCGGGAGCGGTGGGTCCGAGGCAGTCAAGTAAAGGTCGAACCGGTCTAGCGGAGCCGGAGGGCGCCGAAGGGAATGC
>JBCCRV010000515.1:0-5700 GCA_039201085.1 Myxococcota bacterium
AGCTCGTCGAGGCGCGAGTTCGTACCCGCAACCTGATGCACGTATTTCACCCTTGAACCGTAGTTGCGGCGAACGCGTAGCTCTTCCGCGAGGGCGTCGTCGTTCGTCGTAATCGCACCGCCATCGCCAAGGCAACCGAGGTTCTTCCCTGGATAGAAGCTCCATGTGCTCGCTGCGCCGAAAGCGCCGATCGGTGTGGCGTCAAAGGTGGCGCCGTGCGCCTGCGCCGCGTCGTACACGACCGGCACGTTCGTTTCGTTCTCGAGGTCGTCAAACGCCGCCGCATCAACGGGCTGGCCGTACAGATGCACTGGCAGAATGGCCTTCGTTCGCTCCGTGATGTGTGGACGCACATCGCTGGCCGTCATGTTCAGCGTGCCCGCATCGACGTCACAACCCACCACGGTGGCGCCCGTGCGTGCCACGGCAAGCCACGTGGCTATGAACGTGTTCGCGGGCGCGATGACCTCGTCCCCTTGTCCAATTCCCAGGCAGCGAAGGGTTACCGTGAGCGCGTCCAAGCCGTTGGCCACACCAATGCAGTGGTTCGCGCCCACAAACTCAGCGAACTCTTCCTCGAAGGCACGCACTTCGGACCCGAGAATGAACCAGTTGCGGTCGAGCACGCGCTGATACGCAGCATCGAGTTCGTGGCGGAGTTCGTTCGTCGCTGCGGCAAGGTCGAGAAACGGGATCAACGCATCGTCTCCCGCGCACGACGAAAATCCGCAAACTCTCGATAGTAATCGTCCTCGGAGTAGCGGTTCGATGCCAGCACCAGGCACACCGAGCCGGAGGAGAAGTTGTCGAGCGTACGCCAGATCATCGGGCAAACATAAAGGCCGACAAAGGGCCGGTTCATTCGAAACGTGCGCTGTACCTCGGTGTCGTCCAGATGCACATCGAAACTGCCTGCAAGTGGCACGATCAGCTGGTGAAGCGCCTTGTGCGCGTGACCGCCCCGTTCAGCGCCCCCGGGCACGTCGTACAGGTAATAGACCCGTTCGATCGCGAAGGGCACCTCACGATTGCCCTCCGCAAACGTCAGATTACCCCGCGGGTCGCTCACCTTCGGAAGCTCGACGCTGCGACAGGCGTGTACGGACCACTCGCTCGTCTCGCTCACAACGCTGCCTCGAGCGCTTGCATGAGGGCGCCGCGATGACTACTGGCCAACAGCTCTCCCGCGTGTATCCGCAAGTCAAAGGGGGTACCAAATATCATTCGCTAGACTCCGCGTCGCCCGTAAGGGCCGCACACTACGCTCCACCGAGAAGTAAGAAAATGAACCGCACGCGCCTCGCGAGACACTACTCCGATGCGCTGAGCCCGCAAATCATTCAGTACGCCTGCCCTAAGCGATGAACGACCGGAACGCCAACTCGAGCAGCTACCGCATGATCCTCCGGGGATTGCTCTTGGTCGGAAGTGCCAGTGTGGTCACCCTGCTCTGCTCCGCGGCCCGCTCGAAGCTTCTCGCCTACGTTGGTGGCGCCACTGCCGTGGGAACCGTGGGCCTCCTTGCAAGTTTCATCTCGTTGGCCTTCACCACGGGTGGCCTCGGGTTGGGAGTCGCCGGGGTCCGCGAGATCGCCGCGGCAAAGGACGACGGCTCGCGGAACGCTGCGCGCCTTGCGCTTCGGCGCTACGCCCTCGTGCTCGCCCTGGTCACGTTCACGGTGATCGCCGTCGCCAGCGCTCCGATCAACGCCCGTGTATTCGAGGGTGCGCTCGCCCCGGCATTCGTGTGCGCTGCCGGGTTAGGTGCCGCCGCGATGATCGGTTCCATGGCCCTTTCGACCGAGCTTCGTGGCGTTCAGATGATTCGCGCCCTGGCCAAGGGACGCTCGCTGGCCGCAGTATTGGCAGCGTTCGGGGCAGCGACGGCACTCTTCCTTCTGCGCGGGAACTGGGCCCTGGTGGCATTTGCCGTGTCGCTCCCCTTTGCGTCGCTTTTGGTGTTCGCTTGGGTGCTGGGGCGTGGCGCTCCTCTTCAAGGTGCGGGCGCATCCTGGCGGGAGAGCCAATCGCACTTTCGCGGTTTCGCGAGTCTTGGCATTCCCGTAGCGGCGAGCGGCTTCGCCGCGTCAGGAGCCGCCCTGTTGCTGCGAATGGTCGTCGACCAGCGTGCAGGAACGGCGACGCTCGGGCTCTTCGTCGCCGCCTTTGCCGTTTCCGAGCAGTATTTGGGCATCGTCCTGCAGTCGATGGCGACCGACTACTTCCCACGACTCGCCGCCGTCATCGACACGCCCGAAGAAGCCAACGTCTTGATTCGGCGCCAATCCCGGCTCCTCCTCACGGTCGGATGCCCGGTGCTCTTCGGCATGCTGGCGGTATCCCCGTGGCTCTTGCCCCTCCTCTATGCCGCAGAGTTCGACGAAGCCACCACGGTCTATTGCCTGCTAGTGGCGTCGGGCCTCCTGAAGATGCTTGCCTGGCCTCTGGGTTACGCGATTCTGGCGCGAGGTCGAAGCCTGATGTTCACCGCCAAGGAACTTAGTGTGCACGCGACCTATCTAGCGGTCGCCTTCTTCTTCTTCGATAATGAGCTGTGGATCATCGGGCTCGCCTACATCGTGTGCCGAATCGTGAACCTCGCATGGCTCGTCCTGTACGTTCGCCATGCACTCAACCACACCATGTCTGCCTGGTGCATGCAGCGCGCGGCCCTTGTGTCCTTGGGGCTTGCGCTCGTGTTGGGGGTGCGGGAGTGGAACGAGCTGGCTGCTGCGGGCGTAGCGGCAGTTTTTAGTGCAGCCCTGGGAGTCGACGCACTCAAGGTGCTGCTTTCGATCTTTCGCGGTACGTTCCGCCCGGCGGACGACACATGATCTTTCTGCATCTCGGACCGCCCAAGACGGGCACCACCTCGCTGCAGCTGGCGCTGCAGAACTGCGAGGCAATCGCCTACGGCGGCACGCAGCAGCCCCGGACTCAGGATCCAAAGGAGCTCTCTCGCGCGCTTCAGTACTTCGCTGTTGGGCGACGAAACGAATCGCATGCAGCGCGCGCCGTGCAAGATGCTCTCGCTAGGAGCAGAGGGCGACCACTGGTGATCTCCGAGGAGATGTACCTCGTCGACACGCACGGCGTGTCCTTTCAGACCAAACTCCGTCGCCTGCGTCGCGTACTCCCCGATCCTGTTGTTGTATCGCTTTGTGTTCGAACGCCGATGGGCGCAATGGAGTCACTCCAACGCGAACTCGAGGGTGGGTTACCGCTCCTCGAACGATTTGATCTCGGCAGCTTCGCGCAAAGCAACCAGGGCCGCGTGTACCGCTACAGCGTTCTCAAGCGGGAGCTGCGCCGCGCTGGCTTTGAACGACAGCACTTTTTCCCCTTTGACCAGCTCGACACACTGGGCCTCAGGGATGTGCTCGGACCGGAAGCCCCGAACGTCCGGCTATCCTGGACGAACGCCAACGCGGGACGCAAAGCGCGCCGTATTCGTCCTTCCGACTTCGCCCCGCCAATCGACGTCTTTCCCGCCGCACTTCACCCGTTGCTCCGGCAAGTCAATCGCCTCGCCCAGTTGCGTGTTTCCACCCGACGCCACCGCCCGCTGCCGTGGCTGGAGCGCGAACACCGTCTCTTCCTGCGAGCACTCGACGAAGGGCGCCCAGCGCCATGAACGCAGGTCCAGGCGTTTCGGTGCTTATGCCTGCCTACAACCACGCAAAGTGGGTTCGTGAGGCGATCGAAAGCGTGTTTGCGCAGACCTACCGACCGATTGAACTGATCGTCATCGACGACGGTTCGCGTGACGATACCTTTGCCGCAATCCAGACGGCGGTTCGGGACGCGCCCATCCCAGTGCATACAACGTCGCGTGCGAACCGCGGCGTAAGTGCGACGCTGAACGAGTGCTACCGACTGAGTTCGGGCAAGCTCATTGCGCATCTAGCATCGGACGACATGTATCGACCCACCTTCGTCGAGCGCGTCGTCGAGCGCTACCAAGCGGTCGGCAACGCCGTCTTTCACACGGATGCTGTACGCCTCGTGGGGAGTAGGTTCGAACCGCTGGGGCGCTCTCGCATCCCTGCGGAAGGACACTGCTTTCGCGAGTTGGCCGAAGGGAAGCTGCGCATCATCTCCTCCACGGTGGTGGTTCCGCGAACCGTGTGGGAAACGTGCGGCGACTACGACGAGAGCTTTCGCGCGGAGGACTACGACATGCACCTGCGCCAAGCTCGCGTGGCGCCCTTCGAATACATCGATGAGGCACTATTCGTTTCACGCGCTCTGCCCGGGAGCCTCGGACGCTCCCCAGCTATATGGGCTGACGATATTTTCGCTTCTCTGCGCAAGCACGCGGACTTCTTCGCGACCGGCGAGCTCGACGTGATCCTTCAGAACCGGCGCATGCTCCTCGCCCATACCTGCGCCGCCCACGGGCAGTGGCGAAGTGGGCTGCATTTCGCCGCCGAAGCGGTGCGCAACGCGCGTGTCGACTCGATGCCGGGCGTCGCTCTCAAGGCTGCGCGCACCGTCGCCCTTTCGTACGGTCGCGGCGCTGTCGCGCGACGCTTGCCAGCATCAACGAAGCGCTGGCTAAAGGCGAAGCTCCGCAGCTAGTCGGCAAACGGCGTCCCCGTTCGCGAGCTCCTCGCTCTTTGCGGCCTTGGCACCCAAACGCACCAAGCTTGCATCCAGCGACTTTCACGGAGCTTACGCAAACAGCAGATCGAGGTATTTGTTCGCGATTCGAGTGGGGTGAAAATCCATCGCGCGCCGTCGCGCCGCCTCGCTTCGTTCGCGCGAGCAGTTCGCTTGTCGAAGCGCGTTCACAAGTGCGGCATCGTCCCCTAGCGGCACGACCACACCTTCATCATCGCTGCGGAGGATCTCGGAGGCCGCTGGAAACGATGTGCTGATCACGCGTAAGCCGTGCGACAGCGCTTCAACCAATACGTTTCCGAACCCCTCCGAATCCGCCGTGTGTACGTAAACGTCGGCCCCTTGGTAGAACGACGACGTGTCTTTTGCGAACCCGGGAAAGTGCACCCGTTCAGCCAAGCCAAGCGCCGCGGCCTGCCGGACAAGCGACTCGCGAAGCTCGCCATCGCCCAGGATCGTCAGCGTGCTTGGGCCCTGGGGGTAGGCAGCCGCAAAAGCGCGTAGGAGGCGATCGTGCCGTTTGACTTTCTTAAGCGTACCAACGCTCAAGAATCTCAACGGCTCACCTCGCTCGCGGCGGGCTCTGGGGGTCGCCGAGACGTACGCAGGGTTGTTTACAACATGCACCGGACCGGCAGCCGCGTGCGTCGAGCGAAGGCGGTGGGCCACCGCTTTGGACACCGCCACAACGGCGTTCGCACGTCCATACGCAACCCGCGAAAAACCGATCTTCGCCGCTCGGCGCGCCGTAGAACCCAGCGTCAGATCGGAAAGCTCGTTGTGCTCGCTTACCAACACTCGCGCCTTGGGCACGGCCAATCGGGCGGAAAGGGAAACCAAACACGAGAGCGGCCAGACCGAGCCAAGAACCGCGTCGGGCCTCCGCCACCTAAAATATTTCACCATGGCGGCGGCGGCATTCCGCTGACGTCGAGCTCCCAGCGCGTGAACGTACACGACGTCCCGCGCAACAGAATCTAGTTCGCCGCCTTCTTGCAGAACTAGGCATTCTACTTCATGTCCTTGGGATACGAATTCGCGCATGAGGACGACACGCATTCGTTCCACGCCTCCCCC
>JBCCRV010000516.1:0-5693 GCA_039201085.1 Myxococcota bacterium
ACGCGTCGAAGAACGCGGCCTTTCGGCTTCCGTCACCGTTCGTGGCACCCCCTCCACGGCGAGCACGCCCGCGTTGATCGCCTACGCAGACGTCGCCCTTTCCCCGATGGCGGCGCACGACGCTTTTGTACACGCGGCCTTGCTTCCGCAGCCACTCCTCGAATACTGGGCCTGCGGCACCCCGGTGGTCGCACCCGACTTTGATGGGCTCCGTTCGCTTCGTGGCCCGGACGAAGACCATATTGCCTACGCAGCCGGAGACCCGGCTTCGCTCGCCCGAGCCATCGAAGTGGCCGCGGCTCGGGAGGGCGCGCCCGTGGCCTACGAGTGGGCCCGCGGCTCACGGGGCATCAGCGCCACCCGGCGCGGCTTGCGCACCCTCTACGAACATCTCCTACCCGGCAGCCAATACGCCGATCGATGGACCCATTCGTTCGACTCCGGAAGCACGGGCGCGTTCATCGCGATGCCCCGCGAACCCACGGACGAAAGCGGCCAACTCGAAGGCGCGGCGACCCGCGTTGAAACGCTGCCCGAGCCGTAGGCAAAAAAAACCGCGCCCAACGGCAGAGCCGAAGGGCGCGGGTTCGAGGCGGAATAAGCCGAGTTCTGTTCTCCGGCACGCCGGAGCGGAGACCATTCATCTAGGGGCGCCGTCACCGGCGCCCTCAAGCGATGCAACCCAGGAGCATTGGGCGGGCCACCCTCAAACGCTCCCCTATTTCATCTTGCACCGGATGGGGTTTGCCGTGCGATCCCCGTTACCGGAGACCCGGTGGGCTCTTACCCCACCCTTTCACCCTTACCTGGCGGTCGCCAGGCGGTTTGCTTTCTGTGGCACTGTCCTCGGGGTCACCCCCACCAGGCGTTACCTGGCATCCTGCCCTTTGGTGCTCGGACTTTCCTCCCGCGTTCTCCGTCTACGAGTAGGCGGACCACCGGCGGCCTCCTTCCACGCTCGAACGGGTGGTCCTAACACACCCAGGGCGCGTCGGCCCGCCCCCCGACTTTCTTCGCCAGCCGATCCGCGGCGCGCTTCAGCGGACGTCGAAGGCGACGGTACGGTAGTCGCCAAGGTTCAGAAGCCCGCCTTCGGCGCTTGTCCCCCATCGGGCGGACCACTTGAGGTACGTCCGTTCACTCGGCGTGTACGCCATGGCGATCGCCGGCGCGCTCGCCTCCAGCACCATGGACGTGGCGTGACGAAACGTTCCGTCAGGCATCGGATACAGCACGAAGGCCGCCGGCCGCTCGCCGACAAACCCGTTGATGACCCAGAGCACATCGCCCGGCGTCGGCGACCAGCGGAGGGCCGCCGGCGCGATTTCCCAGCCAAAGAGCTTCTGCGGAGTGCGCAGGGCCAACGCTGCCGCCTCTTCGTCCATCGCGTCGAAGCCTTCGGGCACCTCGGCGCCGATCGAGGCGCGCGCCTCGTCGAGCGTGAGCGGTCGGAAGTCGCCCGCAAGGGCGGCGAGTTCGGGCACGGACGCGAGCACTTCACGAAGGCGCGCTTCGTCGAGGTTCAGGTCGTGAAAGCGGCCGAGCACCGGTTCGTCGGGGTATGAAGGAGCGAGCTCCGCGCCCTCGCTTCGGCAGCAGCGAAAGCCGAGATGCCGACTCTCCGTCGCCGCGGACGTCCCCCGACGCGACGCGCAGCGTCGAAGGGCTTCGTCCGCATCCGGGCGCGCTCCGCGAAACACCGCCCCGTTCTCGCGGCTTCCGGCCACGTCGCGCACCGGCGCACCCGCGGTCCACTCGCCCAGTCCGCCCATGCCGCGCACGCCGTACACGCTGACCGCTTCGGCGTCGTAGGTCGCGCCCCCGGCAAAGCGCTCCCCCCGCGGACCCTCGCACGCGTATTCCCATTCGAGCTCCGAGCAGAGGCGTTTGCCCTCCGTTTCGCAGGCGACCGTCGCTGCGGCATGCCCGAGGTGGCGCGTTTCTGCGGGCTCAACGTCGATCCAATAGGCGCCGAGCTCCAAAGGAACGAGGTCCGCCTCGGCCCGTGCGTCGCGCCCAGGCGTACCCGGTGCACTGCCCGCAAGCACCGTGGCTGCCGGCACGAACGCCATGCCGTCTTCGATGCGCACCTCGATTTCCAGCTCGGGCTCGGGCAGCTCCACGGGCGACGAAGCGGGCTCAGACGCCGGCGGCTCGGGCGATTCAGTGGCTTCGACCTGCACGCCCAGGTCCACGCGGCGCTCGCCGGCCGAACCTTCGGCGACATCGCGCTCACAGCCAAGGGCCAGCGAAATCGTGCATAAAAGAAAGGTGCGGGCCATGGCCCGACCCTAGGTGGCGCAGGAGCTGCGCCCAACTTTCTGCAGGACGGGGCCCCCGCCCAAAGCAGGCCCTTGCGGCGCGAGCGCCCCTTGATTTCTCGCCGTTAGCCGTACGACACTCCCGCGCGATGTCGAAGTTCCTGAAAGCCATGTCGAAGATTGGCCTCGTCGAGCTCACGGACGCGGAGCAGGCCAAGGTCAAAGACACCCCAAGCGAAGAGCTCTCGATGGCGGACATCGACGCCATTCTGGCAAGCGAGGGCGCCCAAGCGCCTCCGGCGCAGCGGCCCGCGCCGCGCCCGGCCCCGAGTCCAGCCCCAAGTGCGCCCGCCGCGACGCCCAGTGCCGCCAGCGGCGCAACAGGAATCAGCGAAGGTGATAGCTTCGAGGCGATCTACGCCATCGAGGGCACGCCCGAGGCCGCCTTCTCGGCGGAAAAGCTCCTCCGCCTTCTCGACGGCCTCAAGGCCATGGATCCACCCACGCGAAAGGCCGCCGTGCTCGCGATGGACGCCGCCGACGACGAGTGGACCGTCGCCGACGCCGTGCTCGACGCCGAGCGCAAGAGCCAGGTCCTGCACCGACGCGTGGCCCAGCTCGCGTCGGACCTCGAAGCCATGACGACGGACGCGGCGGCGGAGAAGCAGCGGCGCGAGGAATACCTCGCAAAGGCCACGGCCACCCTTCGCGAGAAGATCGCCGAGCTCGAGCAAACGCTTCAAGACGAAGCCGCCACCATCGCCGCCCAAAAGGCCGAGATCGACGGCAAGCTCGAGGCCGCCCGCGCGGCCTTCGGCCGTGAGAAAGCGCGCCTTGAGGGCGAAGCCGGACGCCTCGCGACCATTCCGAACACCTTCGCGATTCCGCGCACCCCCTGAACCGCCGAAATCCCCCTACCCGCGCGCCGCTGGCGCCCTTAACCACTGATTTCCCAGCCCCAATTTTTGTCGGCGCAGCGCGCCAGGAGAACCCGATGGCAAATGCAAAGCTCACACCCGTCGCCAAGGGCCTGATCGGCCTCGTCGTACTCGGCGGCCTCGGCGCCGCTGGATGGCACCTCGGCCTCAAGAACATGGTTGGAGGCGACGGCGAAAGCGGCAGCAGCGGCGACGGCGGAGGCGAAACGGCCAACGTGGAAGCGGACCCGAGCGCGCCCCTCGGCACGGCCGCGAACCCGCTCAAGGTGTCGATCGTGTCCTTTCACGGCTACGCCCCGGCGCTCGTCGCCAACGGCAACAGCCTGACGACCCAACCCGGTTCGATTGCGGCCAACAACGGCGTCTCCGTCGAATACGTCATCCAGGACAACGTGCCGACGCTTACGGAGATCTTCACCTCCGGCGCTGCGCACTGCGCCTGGCGCACGAGCGACTTCTGGGCGCAGGAGCAGCCCAACCTGCGCAACGCGGAAATGGACGGTCGGGCCGTTATGGTCGTCGACAACACGCAGGGCGGCGACGCGATCATCGCCCGCGACCCGGCGATTCGCAACGTCGAGGACCTCGTTGGCAAGAAGGTGGCCCTGCTCGAGTTCACGCCGAGCCACGGCATGCTCATCGACGCGATTCAAAACTCGAGCCTCACGGAGCGGCAGAAGAGCCGCATCGAATACGTGTTCATCAATGTCGATGAGGGAACGGCGGGCGTGCGCGCCGCGCTTGAGGGCGGCAACGTCGACGCCGCGGTCCTGTGGGACCCGGACCTTTCGCTCGCCATGCGCAGCGCAGAAGGCGCGCACGTGATCTACTCGACGCGCGTCGCGACGAACCTGATCTACGACGTGATGGTGTGCGACAAGCGCGTCCTCGACGACTCGGCGAACCAGGGCGCCATTCAGAATTGGGTGAAGAGCTGGATGGAAGGCGTGCCTGCGGCCCGCGCCGATCAGGATGCTGCCGTCACGGCCCTTGTCGAAACGCAAGACATGTTCGGCCAGCTTGCCCAAAGCCAAGGCCGCGAGTTCATCAAGTCGCTCTTCAGCAACGTCATTTGGACCGGCATCGAAGACAATATGCGTATCCTCGGACTCGCCGGTGGCACGAACCACTACGAGCGTGTCTACCGCCGCTTCGACCGCATCTACCGCGCCGCCGGGGCCCTCGCGAACCCGAACTCACCGGTCATTCAGCCCCAAGACAGCTTCGACATGCGCTACATCCGCGCCCTCGCCGACGAAGCTTCCGCCAGCGCGCGGGCCGAAGCGCAGCGTCCGCAGTTTGAGTTCAGCGAGGCGGAACGTTCGGCCATCGCCACCGCCGTCGAAGCGGACGAAGCGACCCCCGTCGTGACGCGCCCCGTCACCGTCAACTTTGCCAGCGGTTCGGCGGACCTCAACGAACGCAGCAAGCGCACCATCAACGAAGAGATGGTGCCCCTCATCGAAAACCACGGCTCCGCGTACTTCGAGGTTTCCGGCAACACGGACTCGACGGGCAGCGCCCGCGTGAACCAGCCCCTTTCGGAACAGCGCGCGAGCGCTGTCGTCGACTACCTCGTCGAGCAGTGGGAGTTCGAACGCGAACGCTTCATCGTCGTCGGCAACGGCAGCGAAAAGCCGCTCTGCAACGAAGACAGCCCGGAAGAAGGCATGAGCGAAGAGGACTGCCGCAGCCGAAACCGCACGACGCGCGTCGCAATCCTTCAGCGCAATACGCCCGAAGGCTAGAGCTCATCCCATCATGTGGAACCCGTACGACGAGCCCTCCCCCACACAGCGGCGACTGATCGGCCTGAGTGCCGTGCTCACCGTGCTCGTGATTTGGGCGACGCTCACGATCGGCGAGTTCGTCGGGCCGCAGAAGCTACCGAGCATTCAGAAGGTCGGTGAGGCCTTCATGCAGCTCGCTTGGTTCAACGGCGAAAGCAAACTGCTCACGGCGACCATCGCCTCCGTCGCCCGCGTCTTCAAAGCGGGGGTGCTCGTGGTGGTCGTCGGCGTGCCCATCGGCGTGATCATGGGCTCGTCGCCGCGCATCAACGCGTTTCTCTCGCCGCTCATCGACCCGCTTCGCTCCGCGCCCGTCGTGGCGATTCTTCCAATCCTCGTCATGTGGCTTGGCATCGACGAGGCAATGAAGATCGCCTTCCTCTTTGCGGGCGCCGTGGTCTTTCTGGTGCCGATGGTGCGAGACGCGATGCAGGCCGTTAGCCAGCAGTACTGGGTCGCTGCGCGCGACCTCGGTGCCACGCCCTTCGAGGCGACCTGGCACGCCGTCCTTCCGCTGGCGAAGCCGCGCATCGCCGACGCGATCATCGTCGCCGTCAGCGTCATGTGGACGTACATCACGGTGGCTGAATACGTAAACGCGGACGAGGGCATCGGTCAGCTCATTCAGAACGCTCGACGCTTCAGCGCGATGGATCAGGTTTTTGTGGGCATCGGAGTAATCATCGCCCTGGCGCTCATCACCT
>JBCCRV010000517.1:0-5691 GCA_039201085.1 Myxococcota bacterium
ACGATCAGTCGACCATCGCCCGCGATCGACGCCGTGAATCCGCGCCGTGGGTCCATGGCGTCGTCCGTGATGTCGATAACGCCTGGCGTTCGACCGGCGTCGGGAAAGGCCGAGTCCGCGGGAACGTCGACGTTCGCATCGACCGGCGCGTCGCGCGCCACGTCCTCCGGCGCATCCGCAGCAGCGTCCGCGGGGGAGTCGGTTGGCGGGTCCTGCGGTGCATCCTCCGGGCCCGATTCGACCACTCGTAGGTCGTCGCCGGCGTCGATCATGGCGCCGCTTTCGCTACCGCAGGCGACCAGGGCGCAGAGAGCAAGGATGCGTAGCTTCATGCGGCGAGTATCGCCGGAACGCGTGAAAGTGAACATAGGGGGCGACGCTCGAGCCCTAAGCGGCGGCGCTCACGATGGCCAGTGCGCTGAACAGCTCAAAGTCGTAGCACCCCCATGCGGGGAGGGCGGCGGTGCTTCCGGCGCGCACAACGACATCGCCGACCTGCACGCTCCCTTCCAGCACCGTCAGCGCCCGAAGTTGGCGGTGCCGAAGTTCTCCGCGGCCGTCTCCAGCCAATCGCCACACCCGGAGGTCGTCGCTTTCGAGCGCTCCGCCGGGACCCGCCAAACACTGAAGCTGCGCCGTGGGCGCGCCGAGCGACGCGTGCTTCCGCAGCGCACCCGTGCCCAGGTCCCACCGGGTCACGGCGAGGGCCCGCTCGAGGTGCAGTTCTCGGGGTTTGCCTTTCGGGTCTGGCCGGCCCGCCTGGTCGTAGCGCCGGTTCCAGTCCCAGTACCGGTAGGTAACGCCGCGGGTGCCGAGGGCTACGCGCTGGGGCTCGACGAGCGTGAGGCCTGCGCCGATGGCGTGCGGGGTGCGCGCAGGAATGACGAAGAAGTCGTGCGGCTTGCACGGCACATAGTTCATGAGCGCGTCGAAGCCGTTGCCGGCGGCGGCGCGACGGGCATCCGCTTCGCCGACGCCGTCCTGGAAGCCGAGGTAGATGCCCGCGCCTTCGTCGGCGTGCGTGACGTACCAGCTCTCGGGTTTCCCGCTTTCACTCGGCGCGAGGGCAGGGTCCGTGTCCTCCGGGTGGATCTGCACCGAGAGGGGCGTGGCGGTGTCGAGGAGCTTGACGAGGAGAGCCGGTGAACCGGTTCCAAGCCACGCGTCGGCGTCGCTCTCGACCAGCCCTCGAAGTGTTGCGCCACCTTGCACGGTGCTCGCGAACTCGGGGCCCAGGCTGAACTCCCAAGACTCGCCCACCGGTCGGGCGGCAAGTTCCGGCTTATAGCGGGAAACGATCCTGTCGCCTGCCCACGGGGTCCGGGCGAGGGGCGTGAAGTTGTCCCGCTGGAGCACTTGGGCCTGCAGGTTTCTTGGTCGCACACTGTCCGACATGTAGGTTTGCTCCCTCGGCTGGGCATGGCCCGTCCGACGTCAGCACAAGGAGCAGCCACATGCGTTACCTCGGAACCGAACGCCGCATTCACAAGGTCTTCGTGACCCGCAACACCGAATACCACGTACGCAAGGATCGTTGCGTCGCCGTCAAGGACCGCCGCACCGGCTCATGGGTGGACGGTCATCTCGCGGCAGGAGGACGGGTTTCCGGTGGTCTTCGCTTTCACGAATCGGGCGGCGTAACCCCCAACGACGGCTTGCCTTCGGTGGGAGAGAGCCTTTTTTTCTGCACCGAAGGGCGTGACCTGGTGACGAGCCCCGTGGTGTCCGTGCAGCGCCCGGCGCGGGATATCGTCGCAGAGTACGCGGTTTAGCCAACCGCTCCGCGCGAGCTCCCATCCGCCGAGCCAGCTGTGCTTCCGATGGTCGCGCGGCCCTCCGGGGCCTCCTTCGGCGCGCGCGCTCTGCCGTCCGCAGTCGTCCTTTCTCGACCTGGCGTAAGGCCGAGCAGCCTGAAGAACGTCGGAAGGCGTGTTTCCGCCTTTTCAATGGAGTTAGTTGTATGACTATTTTCGTTTCCATTTCGTCACATGACATCGTTTTCCACGTAAAACTGTGGATAAAGTCTGGAAACATGCGGGCAAACTCCTATCCTCAGCGATCGCGATTCAATAAGTCGATCGACTAACTACCCCCGGCGGGGCGGAATCACCTTGGGCTCCGGTTTTGACGTTCGGCGCGTTGAGTCCGTCAAAAGCGGGCGCTGCATCAGGCTGCGCGTGCTTGCGGCCCGGATAGGGGACGCGTAAGCCTTCGGCGTGGCGCACCTGGAATTCGAAAAGCCCCTCGTCGAGCTGGAGGCACGCATTGCGGACCTGCGGGACGCGGTCGGTGAGCACGATCCGCAAATCGATGAACTCGAGGGAAGGGCGGAGAAGCTACGCCAAGAGCTGACGGATGGCCTGACGATTTGGCAAAAGGTTCAGCTCAGCCGTCATCCCGATCGCCCGTACTTCCGCGACTACCTTGACGCCATCTTCGAGGATTTCGTGGAGCTGCACGGCGACCGCAGCTTTCGGGACGACCCCGCCCTTGTGACGGGCTTCGCCACCTTTCGCGGTCGCTCCGTGGCCGTCGTCGGTCACCAAAAGGGCCGCTCGACTCGGGAGAAGGTGCACCGGAACTTTGGGATGGCGCATCCAGAAGGCTACCGGAAGGCCATGCGAATCATGGAACTCGCCGACCGCTTCGATCGGCCGGTGTTCACGTTCATCGACACGCCCGGGGCCTACCCGGGTCTTGGAGCCGAGGAACGCGGTCAATCGGAAGCGATTGGGCGTTCGCTCCTGGTTATGAGCCAGCTTTCGGTTCCGGTGATCGCCACGGTGATCGGCGAGGGCGGTTCCGGCGGTGCGCTCGCGCTGGGTGTGGCTAACCGCGTCCTCATGATGCAGTACTCCACGTACAGCGTGATTACGCCCGAGGGGTGCGCATCGATTCTTTGGCGCGATGGCGCCCGCGGGCCGGAAGCCGCTGAACAGCTCAAGCTGCTTGCGGGCAACGCGAAGGACCTCGGCATCGTTGACGAGCTCATCGACGAGCCCGTCGGTGGAGCCCACCGCGCGCCGGGCGTCGCGGCGGAACGCTTGGCGGATACGCTCGAGCGACACCTCGACGAGTTGCTCGAGCTCAACGGACCCGCCCGCATCGACGACCGTTACGCGAAGTTCCGGGCGATGGGACGCTTTCTCGAGCGGTGAGCCCGGGTGTGTGACAGCGCGCGTTCACACGCGCCGCCCACGTATGATTCGCGAACCGGCTGCGACGCACGTAGGGGGGACTGCGCTGCGGACCCTTTGCGCAAAAGTTGGGGCACCTCGCGCGCGCCCCCTACGATAGGCGCGTGCGAAACGTAGTGATAGCCACGGCCCTCTCGCTGGGCGCTTGCGCAGCCAACGTCCCGGAGACGCGCACCCCGGATGCGCTTCTGGCCGAACGCGATGCTGCCGAGCGCGAGCAGCGGCGTGCTCACCTCATGCGGGAACGCGAGCTGCGTGCCCAGCTTGCCCTGGCACGTGCTCGCGCGACCGAGCTCGAAGCCCGCATCCCCACGGACACCGTCACGATCGGCGGGGGCGATGGTGAAACGTCGTTCTTTCACGAAGATGACGACGAGGGTTGGGACGAGCCGAGTGGGTCGCTGCCGCCGCGCCGGGTGCGAGCCCCGGAGGATACGGGTCCCCGTCCGGTGCTGCGCCTCTACGGACTTCCACCGGCGCCCGAGCTCCCTGCGGCGCCGGTGGGTCTGACGCCGTATGTACCCGTTGGCGCAACGCCGCCTGCACCCGCGCCCAGCGTCGTGCCGTCAAACGACCGGCTTCCGTGGCAGAGCTCGACGCCGTCCGTAGCGGCGCCCGTGCCGGCGCCGACGCCATCGCGCGTTCAGGCGCCGCAGCGCATCGACTTGGGTGCGGAAGCCTACCGCTCGGCGCTCGGGCTCCTTCGTTCGCGTAACTTTTCCGAAGCGCAGGTGGCCTTCGAGCGCTTCCTGGATGCCCACCCGAACCACCCGCGTGCGCCCTCGGCCCACTACTGGCGCGCGGAATCGCTCTACATTCAGCGCTCGTATGGCGCGGCGCGTGTGGCCTTCGATGCGTACCTTCGTCGTTTTCCTTCGGGCGCTCGCGTGCCCGCGGCGATGCTCAAGCTTGCCTACTGCCACCGTCGATTGGGCGACGAAGCGGAGGCCCAGCGCCATCTCCAGGCGCTGACCCGTCGTTTTCCTAGCAGTGAGGCGGCACGCCTTGCCGCCCGCCCTTCGGAGACTCGATGAAATACCTCCTCCGTTTGTCCATCGTTCTTGCCCTTGGCGGGGCCATCCCTCGTGCGGGCGTCGCGCAGGGAGTCGAGGCAGGTTCGCTACGTCGTGCGCGCGCGACCGGTCAGGGCGTGGTGCTCGGCAGTCGCGGCAACAACGTCCCGCCGGTCTACACCGTTCGGCGGGGCGACACTCTTTGGGATATCACCGGTCGTTATTACGGGAATCCCTGGGGCTGGCCGGAAGTGTGGTCCTACAATCCCGAGATCACCAATCCGCACTGGATCTATCCGCTCGACCACATTCGTTTGCGGCCAGACGGTGAAGCGCCGACGGTGCTCGACACGGGGTCGGGCGTGGCGCCGCCGCGGCGCCGAGCGCCGGGCACGGTGTGGCTTCGTGACCAGGGCTACCTCGATAGAGAAGCGCTGGAGACGGCTGGCGTAGTGATCGGATCGCCGGAAGAGCAGATGCTCCTGTCCACCTTCGACGAGGTCTATATTCGTTTTGAAGAGGGTACGCCCGTGCAGCCGGGGGCGGAGTACACGATCTTTCGCGAGATCGACGAGGACGAGCGCGGCGACGGCGAGGAGGGTGAGCTCGTTCGCATCTTCGGGACGATTCGTTTGCGCAGCTACGATCAAGACCGCGGAATGGGACGTGCGGTGATCACCGAGGCGCTCGACCCGATCGAGCGCGGCTACCGAGTTGCTGCCGTGCCTCGTCGATTCGAAGAGGTCCCGCCGCGGCAGAACGCCCAGGACGTGTCCGCGGAGGTCGTTGCGGCCCTTCGGCCCACGGAGTTTGCCGCCGACTACCAACTCGTCTTTGTGAACGCTGGCTCGGACCAAGGCGTCCAGCTGGGGAACCGGTTCTTCGTCGTTCGCACGGGCGACGAATGGCGGAACGTTCGGGAAGCACGCGAAACCTACGGAGAGACTATAACGGATGCGCCGGAACCTGCCGATGAAGACTACCTTCCGGAAGTCGTTGCGGAGGGGCGCGTGGTCAACGTGCGACCGGGAAGCAGCGCGTTGCTCATCACTCGTTCGGTTCGGGAGATCGACATCGGCGAACGCGTGGAAATGCGGCGCGGTTTCTAGATAGGCCGGCGCCGGCGGCTCGGTCGTCGGATTCGACCGCTTTTGCTCGCATTTTGGGCGGCCGTTGACTCTTGCACGGCGCGTCAGGCAGTCGGCGCCTACGGGTCGCCGCGGCTGCCCGTTGCGTTCGCCGCCCCGTCAATGAGACGATGGCTCATGGGCGGCGTCGTCGAGCTGGAGCGCGATATTGCCGAGCTCCGTTTGGCGATGGAGCGCGAGCGGCGAAAGCTGCGCGCCCTGCAGGACGTCGGAGCCCTGTTGGGCTCGACGCTCGACTTAAATGAGCTTTTGGCGCTTGTGGTTTCGCGCATCAGCGAGGTTGTCGACGCGGACCGGGCCACCCTCTACCTGCTCGACGACGACACGGGCGAG
>JBCCRV010000518.1:0-5686 GCA_039201085.1 Myxococcota bacterium
AGACCCTGAGCGAAACGAACGCCTTTCGTGGAACCCAGCCCACCGATGCAAACGGCGTCGTCTTCTTCGACACCTGCTTCCCCGGCTGGTACCCCGGCCGCGCGATTCATATTCACTACGAGGTGCTCGTCGAGGATCGGTCGAGCCACATTTCGCAGGTCTTCTTTCCCGAGGCGATCACCGCGGAGATCTTCGAAAGCCATCCCGACTACGCGCCCTTTGGCCAACCGGATACGCTCTTTGCGACGGACGGCGTCCTTGCGCGAATCCCACCCGCCGACGCCACCCGCCACGTGCTCGAAGTCGCTCGCATGAGCGACGGCGCCATGCTCGCCTCCGGAACGCTCACCGTCGCTTGAGCAAATGCCTTCCTGCCTCCGAGCACGCCGCTGCCCCCTGCGCCGCGCGGGTGCTAGGCTGTGCACCATGAACGAGGAGCCGGAACACTGGGACCAGCGGATCCTCGCGCGCATCGATTCGGGTGTGGACGTCTCCCAGCTGAAGGCGAACCTCAAGCTGACGCCCACGGAGCGCATCGAGAAGATGGAGTCGTGGGTCGCGGAAATGCGAGAACTCCGTGGCGATCCGCGAGCTTCTTGACGCACTGCACGAGGGCGGCGTCGACTTCGTGGTGATCGGCGGCGTGGCCATGGTGGCTCGCGGCTCCTCGCGCGCGACCTTCGACCTCGACATTTGCCACTCCCGGGAGAAGTCGAACCTCGAGCGGCTGGCCGCTGCGATCACTCCCTTTCGCCCTGTACTTCGCGGCGCCGACCCCGGCCTGCCATTCCTCTGGGATGCGCAGACCTTGCGAAGCGGTTTGAACTTCACCCTCCGCACCGAAGTTGGCGATCTCGACTTGCTAGGCGAGGTGCCGGGGCTTGGCGCCTACGACGCCGTCTTGGCTGCTTCCGCGCGGACGGCGCTCTTCGGTCGAGACACCCATGTTCTCACACTCGACGGCCTCGAACGCGCGAAACGCGCGGCGGGGCGCGCCAAGGATTTCCTCGACCTGGCGACAATTGAAGAGCTGAAACGGCTCTGAGGCGAAACGCATCTGCCGGGCCCGTGCAAATCGTTGCCCGGAGCGCCGGTCCTGTCATTGTAGGGGCTGTGCTTCGACTTGCTCTTCCGCTCCTATCTGCCTTCGCTCTTCTTGCGGCGTGCACCGACGATCCCGAAGCGATCGCCACCCCTTGCAACTTGCCGGTCCTGCCGGAAGGGCAGGGCGTGGCCCGCCAGCAGGTCTTTCAGGAGGCCTTTCCGAATCCGGAAGACTTGAACTTTGCGATGCAGCTTGTGCAGTCGCCGGACGTCGAAGGCCGCTGGTACCTCGTTCGCCAGCTCGGCACGATCGCGATGTTTGATGAAGGGTTGCCGGGCCATACGCTCGCATTCGATCTTCGCGACGACCCGCGCCTGATGCTTGGCGACCGGCCGGGGCTCGACGAGCGCGGCATTCTGAGCATGAGCTTTCACCCTTCGGGCAACTTCGCCTTCGTCACCTTCACGGCGCCACCCACGATCGATGGAGCGGTCTTCGACTCGCGCGTGTCCCGCTTTGACCTTCGTGAAGATGGCACGCTCGATACCGACAGCGAGCGCATGATCATCACCGTGCCCCAGCCGGGCTTCCCCCATAGCGGCAACCACACGGTCTTCGGTCCCGATGGCTATCTCTACTTCGCCGTCGGCGATGGCGGCGGCGCCAACGATCAGTTTGGCAACGGCCAGAACCTCGACACCGTCGCCGCCGCGATCCTGCGCATGGACGTCGACCCAGCGCGCACCACGGACGCGGAGCCCTACCTCATCCCCGAGGACAACCCCTTCGCGGGCGGCGCCGCGCCGGAGATCTTCGCCTATGGCCTACGCAACGTGTGGCGCTTCTCCTTCGACCGCGAGCTGGGCACGCTTTGGGCGGGTGACGTGGGCCAGAACTCCTTCGAAGAGGTCAACGTCGTTGAGCGCGGCGCGAACTACGGCTGGCCGATCCTCGAAGGCGTCACCTGCGTGAACGCCGAGAGCTGCGACACCGCCGGTCTCGTTGAGCCGCGAGTCGTCTACGGTCGCAACCTGGGCCAGTCCGTCACCGGCGGGTTCGTCTACCGCGGCTCCGCCATCCCCGAATGGACGGGCCGCTACATCTACGGCGACTTCATGGTGGGCAACGTGTTCAGCGTTGGCACCGAACCCGGCTCGGAGCCGGAGCGCGAGTTCGAAGCGCTGCACCACGGGCTTGTGTCCTTTGCCGAGCGCCGCGACGGCGAGCTCTTCTACGTGCGCTGGTCCTTCGAAGGCGCCGGCGGCATCTACCAGTTTGTACCGGGTGAAACGCAATCGGGCTCGGTGGAGCGGCGCCTCTCAGAGACGGGCTGTTTCAACGAAGACATGACCGCGCCCTCGTCGGCGTTCATCGACTACGACCCGACGTCCATTCTCTGGTCCGACGGCGCCGACAAGGAGCGGAGCTTCGCCCTGCCCGAAGGCGGCGCCGTCACGCTGAACGACGACGGCGACTTCGTGTTTCCCGAAGGCACGATCCTCCACAAGAGTTTTGGCTTCGACGGCAGCCTCCATGAAACCCGTTTCCTCGCCCTTCGCGACGGCCGCTGGTTCGGCTACAGCTACCGCTGGAACGAAGACGGCACCGACGCAGTGCTGAACGACGGTCGGACCGAAACGCTCGAGAACGGGCTAAGCTGGTCCTATCCGACCCGCGGCCAGTGCAACGTTTGCCATACGTCCGCCGCCGGATTCTCCCTCGGCCTCGAGCTCGCCCAAATCGGCGACAGCCTCGATCCGCATATCGCCGCCGGTGAAGTGGACCGCGTTGCCTCAACGCGCCGGCCCGATCTTGCGGAGATCGACGACGAAAGCGCATCGCTGGAAGCGCGGGCCCGCTCCTACCTGCACACCAACTGCGCCGGCTGCCACCGCGAGAACGGTCCAACCCAGGCGCAGATCGACCTTCGTTTTGAAGTGCCGCTTCTGGAGACGGGCATCTGCGACGTGGCGCCGAACCGCGGCACCCTCGGCCGTCGCGGTCCGGACGCCGAAGCATTGCGGATCGTGGCGCCGGGCGTCCCCGAGCAGTCCGTGCTTTCACTACGCATGCGCGATCGCGGCGTGAATCAGATGCCGCCGATCGCTACGACGATCGTGGACGAAGAAGCGGTCGCCGTCGTGGACGCGTGGATCGCGAGCCTCGGCGCCTGCGAGTAGGGCTGCCCTCCCGGGGGTAAGTGATTCGATGCGTCGTTGGTCGCTCGGGGGGCTCGTATACGCGCGTCGACAGCTCGCCTTTCGTCGGCTGCCGCTGCGGCGGACCGACGAACTGCGCGGCGGTGAGGACGTTCGCATCGCCGGGCGCGTCGTTGCGGCGCCCCACGCGCGCACGCTTCGAGCCCCGCTTTCGGGTGCGCCGTGCCTTGGGTTCGTGGTGCTCGTCTGGCAGCTGATCGCAGGCCGATGGGTCGAAGTCGTTCGTGAAGCGCGCATGCCCTACTTCCTCGTCGCGGACGATGTCGGGTCCGTACGAATCGGTGGCGACCAGCAGCGCGTCACCATCAACCCCCATCTCCGGCGTCCGCACCTCTACCGGGGATCGTTGCGCAACCTGAAGAACGTGCATCTCAATCGGTTGACGCACGCCCACGGCATCGTTCCAAGTATTCGGCGCCGCTGCGCCGAATACCGACTTCATGAGCATGAAGAGGTTCAGGTCGCCGGGCAGGCGAGCGCGCCTGCGGTGCCGGCCAAGGACTATCGAACGAACGCACGCCCGGGCCAACTCTGGTCGCTGTCGTCGGGCAAGCTGCTCCTCGCGGACGCGTAGCGCACATTAGCGACGCCCCTGCGAAGGTGCTAGGGCATTCCCATGGGCGATCGCGTACCCATCAGCCTCGTGTGCGAAGTGTGCGGCAGCCGCAACTACAAGCGGGACAAGGCGCGCAAGCCCGGGGAGAACGAGCGCATTCAGATGAAGAAGTTCTGCCCGAAGTGCCGGCGGCACACGCTTCATAAAGAGTCGCGTTGAACTACCCGGAGATCCTCTTCGTCGGGCTGGGGGCAGCCGTATGGCTGACCACGAGGTTCGTGTCGGCTAGAGTCCCCACGAAGTCGCGGCGAGCAAAATCGGTCAGCGAGCTTCGTTCCTGGCCGCAACGAACGATTGAAAGCGCCCGACCGAACGAAGCTGCGCGCTTCTACGGTCGCCTCGAAGGCGCGAACACACTGCGCGGTCCGTATAGCGATGACCCATGCTTGGGCTGGTATCTGTCCGCCGAACTGCGAGACGCCCGTCGGCTGGGGATTGGTCGCCTCGAGCCATGCCTCCTGAGAGATCCCTGGTCGCAGGCGAAGGTCAGCCAGAGCGAGGACTTTCGCGTCGAAGGGGGGGCCGAGCATCCGGTGCCCCGCGAGCAGCTCGCGAAGTTCGCCCCCATGTTTGGTGTGGCTGAGCCGGAGATAGCCAGCATCGTCGAACGTTGTATCCGTGACGGGGATCGGGTCGCGATTGTTGGGATTCCCGAATGGGAGGCTCGGGCTGGCGTCGACTACCGGTCGGTGGTGCGTCGGGTCAGATTTGGGACCGAGGTCACCGTCTTCGTGCGCGACCATCGCTAGCCGATCCATCGGCCATCG
Source organism: Myxococcota bacterium (assembly GCA_039201085.1). Classification (GTDB taxonomy): domain Bacteria; phylum Myxococcota_A; class Polyangia; order Polyangiales; family Houyiibacteriaceae; genus JBCCRV01. The sequence continues at coordinate 4,648 of JBCCRV010000518.1, forward strand.
AAATATCGCTTGGCGGCTTGCATCTGCGCGCCTCGGATCGCATATGACGCGACCCGGCCTCACGGCCGGAGTGCATCCTTATGAAATTCGTGCGTTTTTCGCGCACTTCGTGAAATACGGCGCCTTCGCGCGCTTTAGGGCGGTAGCTCCAATGGTAGAGCGGCGGATTCCAAATCCGTTGGTTGGGGGTTCGAGTCCCTCTCGCCCTGCAAAGTATCCTCAGCTTAGTTTTCCAAAAACCAAGTCTTTCTTTGTTCCGCCCCGGCTCGGGGAAGCAAATTATGGCCAATAGCAAAGCACAGCCCCAATCACGCAACCTCGGCATGGACCGCTGGGTGCAGTTTGCCTATGTGGGCGTCTTTCTTCTGTCGTTCTGGTTCCTCGATCACCTCTTCGTGGACGTCGCGGCCTTCGTCGCCGAGAAGATGAACACGGCGGATCCGGATCCGAACTACCTCACCCTCGGAGCCGCCACCGCCGCCGGTCTAATCGCGCTCGTTCTTTACCGGAACCCGGGCGTAAATCGCTTCTCCCGCGACGTCGCGTACGAGCTGGAGCACGTCACCTGGCCCACCAAGGACGAGACCTGGTCGAACACCGTTGTGGTGGTGATTGTCTCGATCATCGCCGCCGTAATTCTCGGCGTTTTTGACGCCGTTTGGTCCGCCGTCACGGACCTTATCTACAAGTGAGCCTCACGCCCGCTCCGCACCCGGAAAACTCCCCACGGAAAATCGATCCCATGAAGTGGTACGTCATTCAGGCCTACAGCCAGTACGAGATGAAGGTGAAGGCCTCCCTTGAGGAGCGCATTCGCCAAGCGGGTCTTGAAACCTCCTTCGGCGAGATCCTCATCCCGAAGGAGCAGGTTCAGCAGAACGTCGCCGGCAAGAAGCGCGTCGTTAGCAAGAACTTCTACCCCGGCTATATCTTCGTGCAGATGGACCTGAACGAGCGCACCTGGCACCTCGTGAAGGACACGCCGAAGGTCAGCGGCTTTATTGGCGGTCGCCACCCTTCACCTGTTCCGCCGCCGGAA
>JBCCRV010000519.1:0-5677 GCA_039201085.1 Myxococcota bacterium
CCTGGGGGTACGCGGCAACCGCTACCTTCGGCTCGCCTCCGGTACGTACGTCAACGACGTGCTCGTCGGCGTTGCGCGTACGATGGGAATGAGCATGGACCGCTTCGGTCGCGCCGGCCAAAACGGCAGCGCCGTCGACTTCGGATAGCCGGCTTTACGGCGACGCCGACTGCACTCGCGCGTCGCGGCTCCCCGCGACCTTCGCGTCCAGCGCCGCTTCATGACCATGGGCGACCAACGGGTCCCGCGGAACGCCGCGCGCACGCCTAGCTGCCGCGTGCGAGCCATCCTGAAGTACGGCAGCAGGTGCTATCATCGCGCGGTGATTCGGCAGCGCATCCGTTTGGCGGCTCGTGGCTCGCTTCAGGCGGCGCTTTTCATCGGCGTTCTGATGTCATGCGGAACGTCGACGCGCGTGGACGTCGTTCTCGAAGCGCAGCCGTGCGTTGCAGCGGTTGCGTCGCGCATCGAGGTGGAGGTCTTTGACGAGAGCGGCGCAGTGCTCGGTTCGGTGGAGGGCCCCGCAACGTTTCCTACGGGCGTTCGGCTTGCATCGGATAGCGGCACACCGTGGCGCCTCGAAGCCCGCCTCTTCGACGGTAACGACGTGCCCGTTGCGACGCTACGCGATCGCGGCAACTTCGAGATCGACTCGCGCTCGCTCACCTTTGAGGATCGCTGCTTGGGCGTGCGGTGCGCCGAGGGCTACACGTGCGCGGCCGGCGAATGCGCGCTCGCTTCATCGAGCGGTGAAGCGAGCGCAGCACTCGATGCGTGTCCAGCCTGGACCTTTGTTTCTACGACCGGGACCAGCGCCGAAGACTGCGGCACGTTCGACGCCCCTTGCTCCGGGCTGTCTTCTGCACTCAACGCCCTCGGAGGCAGCGCCGCCGTCATCTCCTACCTTTCCGGGGAATACACCGCGTCGCGCCTCATCGAACCGGAGCGCGGCCCGCTCCTCATTCGCGCTGCGTTCCCCGATACCCCCCCAACACTTCGGGCAACGGGCGACACGGCCATCACAATTCAGGCCAACGACGTCACGCTTCAAGATCTTATCCTCACGGGTGGCGGCACGCACGGCGCCTCCTTCAACCTTGGGCGAGCGCGCCTGCAGGAACGGCTCCGCGTTCGCGGATGCGTGTTCGAAGGCAACGGAAGCGAGCCCGCACCTGCCTTCGATAACAAGGCCGGTTTGATGTTTAACAACGAGGTGCGGGACTTCGTCGTCGAGGATTCGATCTTTCGCAACAACAGCGGGCCGGGTGAGTTCGCCGTCTTCGGCGCGTACATCAACCGAGCGAGTGCCGGCGTGGTGCGTCGATGTCGCTTCGAATCAAACCGAGGGGCCGGCGTATTCTTGAGCGTCACGGAGAACATTCGCGTCGAAGACACCACCTTTGTCGACAACCCGGATGGCGTTTGGGCGGCCTTCGAGAGCTCCGTTGAAATCACGCGCGGCCGCTTCTGCGGGGCGGAGAGAGCCTTCGTCGTATCAACCGACGGCACGGCCGTGGCCGAGCGCTCTTCCTTCGCCGACAACGTCCGCGCCGTTCGCTACCAGCCGCAAAGTACGGGCTCGCTCCGGCTCGAGAACAACCTCTTCGCCCATAGCGATGACGTCGCCGTTGAAGTTGACGGGTCGCGCGGTCCAAGCCTCGGCGAGAACCTGTTCTTCGCGAACGCCGAGAACACGCGCGGCTTCGCGCCGGATACGGAACCGACGGAGCGTGACCCACAGCTCGAAGGCCGCGAAGACTGCTCGCTCGTTGCCGGCGACGCCATGGGCTTCGGCGCGCCCTAGATCGTTGCCACACCCGGTTGGTCAGGCGGCAAAGATCCTCACGGCAGCCCACGCAGCCGGTGAAGGGTAGGCTCGGAGAAGGTCGTGTCTTCGAGCACGTATTCCTTTCGCCGCCCGTCCGCCTCGCGCGCGCAGCGTCCGTCGTCGACGAGATCGCCCAGGGCGCGCTGAACGGTTCGCAGGGGAACGCCCACGCCTTCGGCGATCTCCTTCGCCGTCGCACGGCCGCGACCGGACGCAAGGTGTGCGAGAATGCGCTGATCGACCGTTCGTTCTGACGAAGGATCGGGCACCGCGAAGGCCGCGTCTGCACGAAGGCTCACTCCGGCATCACCACGCTCCAGCGTCGCCACGCTCTCGAGCGAACGCCTGAGCCGAAAAAGCAGCTGACGGAGCAGCTGTTCGTGACCCTCGTCGGCGCTTTCAAAACCGTAGACGGAGGCAAAGAGACGGGAGGCCGGCAGTGGGCGCGAATGAACGGCCAGCACGGCCACCGCACTTCGAAGGCGCCCACCACCGGCCGCATCGATGAAGAGCGGCACGTCGCTGAGGCCTTCGATCAAGCGGCGGCGCGGCACGCTCCCCGGCACATGAACCCATGCGGCTGCAAAGAGCGGATGTTGCCATGCGCCGCCAAGACCGAAGGGCGGAACCTCGAGGGCGCCGGTGCACCAAGACTCGGCGAGCTCATCGACCCCCTGGCCCCCCATCGCGCGAAGGCAGCGAAGCTCGCCTTCGAGCAGCGGCGGCAGCGTTTCGAAGGTACGTGCCCGCGTACCTGCGAGCCGCGCTTCGAGCTCAACCCAGGTCGAATAGGAAGGTGGTACCACCCGGCGAAGGTCCCGAAGGATCGTGCGCGCCAGGTGCGCATCGCCCGCATACCGGCGCGCCCGTGCCAAGGCGAGATTCGCCAGGTACTCCATCTGCAGAATGCCTTCGGACGCCGCCTGCCGCGAGGCGCGCCGCGCCAGCTGAAGCCCCGCATGGCCTTCGCCCAGCGCCAGGTGACCCAGCGCAAGGAGGCAGACGCGCTCGATCGGCAGGCCGGGATCGGGCGCTGGCGGAACGGGCGCTTGCTCGAGCACGCGATGGCCCTCGGCGGTCCATCGACCTTGAAGCAGCGCCCGCCACGCAAAGCCTATGCACTGCACCGCCTTTGCGAGCGACGACGCCGCCGGCAAGGCCACGATGGCGTCGAGGCGCTCGAGGTCGAAGCGAATCGCCGCGTCGAGAACCAGATGCCGCAACGCGAGCCATCCTTCATCGCGGCGCGCCGCACGGAGCTCGGCCGCGTTTCCCTGCTCGAGGGCGCGAAGCGTACGGAACACCCAGGGCCATTCACCCTCGGCGTCCGCCGATGCGTGCGCCGCCCCGCGCAGCCGCGCGATGTAGAGGGCTTCGGGCGTTTCCGGCACGCCCCATGGTAGTCTGTTTCCATGATCCCAGGCGAGCGAGTCGCGGGCAACTTGCAGCATGTCGCTGATATCGCCCGCGGCGGTTTTGCGACGGTGCATCTCGCCGTTCGCCGCGAGGGCGATTTCGAGCGCCTGTACGCCATCAAGCGGCCCCGAGCGCACCTGCTCGAAGACGAGGGCGTTCAAGAGATGTTCCTTCATGAAGCACGCGTGGCGGGCATGCTGCGGCATCCCAACGTTGTGCCCGTACAGGACGTTGGCGAAGACCGCTTTGGCCCCTTCCTGCGTATGCCCTTTGTCGATGGCGTGCCCGTGGGAACGCTATGCGCCATGACCGCTCGGCAGGACGATCTTCTGCCCGTATCGGTTGTCGTTGCGATTGCGGCGCAGATCGCCGCCGGTCTTTCCGCCGCCCACCGGCTCTGCGATCACGAAGGCGTTCCTGCACCGCTCGTGCACCGAGATGTATCGCCCCAGAACGTGCTCGTGTCCTTCGAGGGCACGGCCTACCTCACGGACTTCGGCATCGCCAAAGTGATCTCGAGCGGCGACACCACCAAGGACATGCTCAAGGGCAAGGTCGCCTACATGGCGCCGGAACAGCTCCGTTTCGAACGCCCCACGCCCAAGACCGATCTCTACGCCCTGGGCGTAGTGCTGTACGAGATGCTCGCGTGCAAACGGCTCTACGAGCCCGCCGAAATGGCCGAGATCGCAGAGGCCGTATTGCGCGGTGCACCGCCGGACATTCATGAGCGACGCAGCGACGTGCCGCCCGAACTCGAAGTGCTCCTCCTCAAACTGCTCGCCAAGGACGCCAACGCGCGACCAGAAAGCGCGCTCCGCGTCGAAGAGACGCTTCGCTCGATTGGCGAATCGCTGAAGCACCACCGAGACCACATCGACTTGGCGACCTTTCTTGATGAAGGTCTGTCGAGCGTTCGCGAAGCGCGGCTGGAGGAACGACGGGCGGCGCTTGAGAGCGCACGCCAAGGCCCGCCCTCGAAGCGGCGCTGGCCGATCTACGCCGCCGCGGGCGTTGCTGCGGCCGCAGCCGTCACGATGCTCGTGTGGAGCGCCGCAGGCGACACCGGTCCCAGTGCTGCGCCGGAGGCGCGGGCCCCGAGCGTCGCCGCACCGCCGCCGCCCGAACCCGCCGTTCGTTCCGACCGGGGCCCGTCTGACGCGCCACCGTCTGAAGCGTCGCTACCTGCGGCGGACCCGCCCGAGCGCAGCGAAGCGGCTGAGGACGCGCTCGCCGACGGAGCGCCCGAACGGTCGTCACCCGCCAAGCGACGGCGCGTCCGTCGTCGCAGCCGAGCGGCCCGAACTCCATCCGCTGAGCCGAACATGGAACGCAGGGCCGAGGGTGCGAGACGCGTCACCGAAGACTGGTGGTAGGCGCCCCGCGCCGGGCCGGAATCGCGTAGGCTTGACGCACCTTGCGTCGAGCTTTTTCGATACCGGTTCACCGACTTGCCATGCTCCTCACCGTTGGAGTGCTCGGTCTGTCCCCTGGACGCGCGCTCGCCGATCGCGCGGCTCGAAGCGACGTCGCCGCCGAAGCGCGACGGCTCGCCGAAGCGGGCCAGCTCGGTGAAGCGCGGGAGCTGCTCGAAGCCGAACTCGAACGTGCGCCCACCGCCAGCCTCGCCTTCAACCTAGCAATCGTAGAAAAGGGCAGCGCGCGCCTGCAGGCGGCGGAAGCCCTTTTCGTGGCCTTGCTCGCCGGGGAATACGGCGACCTGCCCGAAGCGCGCCGCGAACGGGCGAGCCAGCTGCTCGCGGAAACGCTCGCCTCAATGGCGACCCTCACGATTCGCTGGCGTGGTGCCCTTGCCGCGACGGTCCGCGTCAACGGCGTACCGCGCGGTGAACTCGTGCGCGGCGAATCGCTTCGCATTCGCCTCGATCCTGGCACGCACGTCGTCACGGCACGCACATCCTCGGGCGAAGCCGTTTCCACCCAGGTGGAGCTTGCAACCGGCGAAAGCGACGAGCTTCGTCTCGATTCGCTTGAAAGCGAAGCCCCGACGGCACCGCGCGCAGGCCCGGGCCGAAGCCGCCGAGGGCTTCGGATCGGCGTCGCCATTGGCGTGATCGTGGCCGTCGGCGCGGTTTCGCTGGCGCTCGGCTTCGCCCTGCGTGAAGACGACCCGGTGCCCGATGACTTCCTCGGAACGGTGCGGTTTTGAACAAGGCCCCGCCGCCCGCACTCAAGTACGGTGCCCCCGTCGCGCTCGTGCTCGGCGGCCTCGCCGTCGCCCTCTATGGGCGGATCGACCACGATAGCGAAGCGTTCCTCCTCTCGATCGCCGGCACACCCCTCGAGGCCGAACACGTGCCCGACGCACGGCCCGACAAAAGCTGGCGCGCCGAGCTCTTTCAGCTCGGCCTCGAACACGTGACGAGCGCTCGCCTCGACCTCGACGAAGCCCTTGCGGCTGCCGGTGCGGCC